>NZ_JBDGAB010000032.1:0-1890 GCF_040910705.1 Blautia sp. RTP21359st1_E11_RTP21359_211015 | reverse complement strand
CGTCTACATAAACTTTTTTCTCTGCAATATCTTTATTCTCTGCAATATAATCTCTTGCCATCTGAATCTGAGAGTGAATACTATTGCTGTATTCACCCTCTTTATTTTGCTCTTCAATGGAAATTCGGCAATAAATTCCTGCCTGATACATTCTATCCCTCTTTTCATCGGTCTTGCGTAGTCATTGTCTTTAATTGTCTTTATTTTACAACAAGAACTTAAGAAAATCAACCTGCAATTTTTCGTTCAGTAAGATTCTGAATGCACTGGATCAATGTCTTTTCCCCATTAAAATGCACTCGAATCTGATATCCTGCATGTTCATAGCTTACATTCTCTTTTTGGATTTCTTTTTTTGTATCCAGAACTTCTACAGAATCAAATAACGTATTCATGCTATATGCCTCCTTCAGCATACAGTTCTCTCTACATCCTATGCCGGCAGGATTGTACAAAAGTTCTGTATGAATTGAATTCGGCTTTCGAAAGCCTGATTACATTCTAAAATTATTCTGCACCAATCACATTGAATTGAAATTGACCGCAGATTGAGTTTTTAAGATTCATTTTCTTCCTATACAGTATCAATTCCTATTGTCCGGAACATTTGTTCGTGTTATAATAAAAAGACTTTAAGAATATAAAACACGAAAACCAAAGGAGGGATTTCTGTTGGAACGATGTGATTTTTCTTCTATTAGCACATGCCTAAAAAATCAAATCAGTGAAAGCAATCAGATGAACCAACCTGATTTTTTATACGAATTATTTGAAGATTTTATGAATGATCCGATAAATGAAGATTTTTCTATGGATAATGGTCTAATTTGCCGCTGGATAACCGGACAAGCAAAAATCAGTCCCAAAATAACCTCATATTATGCAAAACCCAGCAATCAGAAAAAACTGGCAACAACCATTCAGCGGAACTTACTTCCCTTAATGGCAGACTGCAACATGGTTATACAGGACATTTACACGTTATTCATACAGGACGATACGATTTCGGATACAAAAAAGCAGGAACTTGTATCTCTATATAAACCTTCTGATTCAAGGCTGTTGTTTTTAGCAAAAGTACTTTCTTTTGGTATGGAACGGCAATTTATTAAACGTGATACAAGAAATCAAAAACTGATTGCAGGAGGTGTTCTATCTCCGATTGTTCTGGATTACATTATGGACAGCGAAGTCCCAAAACCATGCCGTCATTTTCTAGGAAGAGAAGAAGAACTGGATGAACTCCATACTTTGTTTGAAGAGAACCGACATATATTTCTTTATGGAATTGCCGGAATTGGAAAAGCGAGCTTGCTAAAGCCTATGCAAAGCAATACAGAAAACAGTACACCAATATTCTCTATATGGAATACACCGGTAATCTATATCAAGATATTGTAGACATGGATTTTATTGATGATCCACCAGAAATCAGTGAGCAGGAACGTTTTCAAAGACATAACCGTTTCTTACGCTCTTTGAAATCTGATACACTGCTGATCATAGACAATTTTAATGTCACATCCACACAGGACAGTTGCCTGTCAGTCGTATTAAAATACCGTTGCCGGGTTTTATTTACAACCAGAAGCCAACTGTCTGAATACTGTAGTTTTCAATTAAAAGAACTGAAAGATATACCCACTCTTTTTCAACTGACATCTGTATTTTATTCAGAAGCAGAGGAAAACCGGGCAATCGTAGAAAAAATCATAGAAACTGTACACTACCATACTTTTGCTGTCGAACTGGCAGCCAAACTTCTGGAAAATGGAATTTTAACTCCAGAGCAATTATTGATAAAACTTCAAGAGGAAAAGGCTTCTCTTCATAATGAAGATAAGATTAAAGTAATGAAAGATGGTCAGAGCAAAAAAGCCACCTATTACA
>NZ_JBDGAB010000031.1:0-44214 GCF_040910705.1 Blautia sp. RTP21359st1_E11_RTP21359_211015 | reverse complement strand
CTGCTGCACCTTAAGCAATGGCTGGCTTCATGTTACCGAAATCCCGGAAAGCTATATTCAGGGCAACACGCACATCCTGATCCGTGCCTTACTGATCACTGTCCTTATTTTCTTGCTCCTTACTGTTATCATCGTTATCCTGTTTTCCGAAAATCTTACCCGGAAGATCACTGCACTTTCCTATGCAATGGAAGCCTTTCAGCTGGGATATGACCCGGAACATCTATCTATCGTTACTGTTCCCCACCCGGATGATCCTTCCAGGTATGATGAGATTGACAGACTGGGCATCACCTTTGAAGATATGCAGCACACAATAGCCGGAAACCTGAAGTCCATTGTAAATCTTTCCGTAAACGAAGAACGTCTGAAATACCAGCTGCTCCAGTCACAGATCAATCCGCATTTTCTTTACAATATCCTGGGATCGATCCGTACCTGCCAGTCCCTTGGAAAGCTTGACATTGCTGATCAGATGATTGCAAATCTGACTGCCTTTTACCGTCTTACCCTGCGTAAATCAAAGGAACTTATTCCTATTAAAGATGAATTGGAAATTGCCCGGCTTTATCTGGAAATGGAAAAGCTCTGTCATAAAGATAATCTGGACTGGGAGATCGAAGCAGAAGATGGAATCGAAAATTTCCTGATCTGCAAGTTTACACTTCAGCCATTTCTCGAAAATTCCATTCTGCACGGGATTTCTTCGGGCACACCAGCTGTTTTCATTTCGATCCATGTTCTTTATGGCGATGATACGGTTGTGATCTCCATTGAGGACAACGGTGCCGGCATGGACTCCGAAACCCTTGCACAGCTGCGCCATGCTATTGAGCATAATGTTATTGATTATGAGAAGCATTTTGGAATTTCCAACGTAAGTTCCCGTATTTCCAACCCATTATACGGAAACGGTTCCGTAAGGATCCGCAGCAACCCCGGAAACGGCACATACGTCACCATTGAATTCGAACAGATGGAGGAAGATATCGATGAAAAAAATAATGATCGTAGATGATAATTACTTATCTGCAGAAGGTATCGAAAAAAACATAGACTGGGAAACACTGAATGCAGAGATCATCCATGTCTGCTACAATGGAACCTCTGCTATCGAAGCCATGAAAAAAGAACCGGCAGATCTGATCATTTCTGACATTGAAATGCCTGATCTTGACGGCATTTCCATGAGCCGTCAAGCTCTTGAGATCAATCCTATGGTGAAGATCATCCTGATCAGTGCCTATGATAAATTTGAATATGCAAGACGTGCTCTGCTCCTCGGTGCTCTGGATTATATCGAAAAGCCTCTGGATTATGCCTATCTTATCCAGAAGGTAAAAAACGCTTTTGCACTGATGGAAAAGGAACAGAAAAATCTCCAGCTTCTGAAACAAAGCAGGCCTCTTCTTACGGAAAAATTTTTCCGCGAGATCACACACCTTCCGTCTTCTGAAGCAGCCTACCGACTGAAGCCTTATCTTAAGTATCTGAACCTGGAGCTGAATTATGATTTTTATACAGTTGTTATTCTGGAGCTTGAAAATGCTCCGGATCTAAAAGCTGTTTACGGGATTGAAAAGTTTCAGATGGAGCTTTTCAACCTTCAGGATCTGATAACTGAGGAAACCGCTTCTCTTGATTTTGTGTATCTTCTCCCGGATATGGATGGCTATCTGTGCATTCTGGGACACAGCGGCTGTCAGTCCAACAGCTTCCGCCAGCTTACCAGCGGACTTATTTCCTCAATCGCAGATGCCTGCCAGCCACTGGGACTTTCTCTCAACGCAGGCATTGGAACAATTGTCCAGGATTTTTGGAACCTGAACCATTCTTATAAAAGCGCCGTACATGCACTGGAATACAGATTCTTTTTCCCGCATCAGAATATCTTTGACGGAAGAGAGGCTCTGGGTTCCGATCTGTCTGTTGCAGATTTTTCAGATACAAAGGAGGATGAACTGATCCGGCTTCTCTGCAAAAAGGATACCGCTGCCATAGATCTCTGGTTTCAGAATTTTTCCGACTGGCTCACTCAGAAATTTCGCACAAAGAATTTCGCTTTCATACAGATTTATTCTCTTCTTGGCCGGATCCTGAAATTTTTCTATGAATTAAATCTGGATACGCATGACCTTGAAACTAAAATTTTGTATGTTTACAACCACATAAATGAGTTTCATAATACGGAAGAGCTATGTCAATGGCTGAAGGATCTGTGCCATCTTTTATGCCGGAAGCTTGATTCCTCCATGAATGATTATCACCAGAAGCTCTGTGAACTGGTGATTTCCTATATCAACGAACACTACACTGACAATACGCTCTGCCTCAATGATATTGCTGCCTCTGCCAATGTAAGCCCTGCTTATTTAAGTGCTCTTTTCAAAAAAAATCAGGGAATCAGTCTCAGTGACTTTATCACATCTCAGCGAATTTCCGCAGCCGCCCGTTACCTGACTACGACTACTATGAGTCTGAAGGAGATCAGCCTGAAATGTGGTTATGCCAATCAATATTATTTCAGCACCAGCTTCAAAAAGAAAATGGGGATCACACCTTCCGCCTATCGGGAACAGAATACATAACTTCTTCTCTTCTTTATAACAAAGTTACTGGCACAAATGCCAGTGCCCTTCTCCGGAATTTTACTTATAATCAATCAATAAAGAGAACCATCATATTTTTTCGAAGGAGGGATCGCTATGAAAAAATGGAAAAAAATCCTGATATCTCTGATAACAGTCTTTGTACTGACCATGCTTCCGGCAGAATCGGCAATTCTGCCTGGCACAGTCTGTGTTACAGAGGCCGCTCCCAGGATTAGTTCTTCCAAGCTAAGGCAGATTCTGACACAAAAAGATGCTTCCGAGCTTGCCAACGACACTCTGGATATGGCTATTCCATATTGGACTGATCTTCTCAAGGGCTCCGGCATCACCCTGCGCTCCCTGGGCTTTTCAACTACAAAATAAGCTTTTCCCAAAAACAGATCGAGCATACCCGACAAAACCCCTGGCTATTACAGCCAGGGGTTTTGTACTGTCAGCTGCTTTGCAGCCTATTCCGTTAATTCTTCCAGATTCTTTTTTAATTCGAGCATCTTGTCTCTCAGCTCAGCAGCCTGCTCGAAATTCAGGTCTGCTGCCGCAGCACGCATCTGCTTCTCTACCTGAGCGATCACCTTCGTCAGTTCTTTTCGGTTCATGGATTCCGGATCCTTTTTAAGCTTCACTTCTGTCTCTGCCACCTTCTTCGAAACAGCGATCAGATCACGGACCGCCTTCTTGATCGTGGTTGGAGTGATGCCATGCTCCCTGTTGTAAGCCTCCTGTATCGCTCTCCTTCTTTCTGTCTCCGAGATTGCTTTTTCCATGGATTCTGTCATATTATCTGCATACATGATCACATGGCCTTCGCTGTTCCGGGCAGCACGGCCGATAGTCTGTACCAGGGATGTTTCCGAACGAAGGAAGCCTTCCTTATCTGCATCCAGGATTGCTACCAGCGTAATCTCCGGAATATCCAGTCCTTCTCGCAGAAGGTTGATCCCGACTAGCACATCAAACACATCCAGGCGCATATCGCGGATGATTTCCGCACGTTCCAGAGTGTCAATGTCTGAATGAAGGTATCGGACACGGATTCCCAGATCCTTCATATAATCGGTAAGGTCCTCTGCCATACGTTTGGTCAGGGTCGTGATCAGGACTTTATTTTTCTTTTCAATTTCCTTATTTACTTCTGCTACAAGATCATCGATCTGTCCTTCGATCGGACGCACCTCCACCTTCGGATCAAGAAGCCCTGTAGGACGGATGATCTGCTCTGCGCGGAGAAGCTCATGGTCATATTCATATTCTCCCGGTGTCGCAGATACAAACATTACCTGGTCAAGCTTGTTCTCGAATTCATCAAAGCTCAATGGACGGTTATCCTTAGCAGACGGAAGTCGGAAGCCGTAATCCACCAGTGTCTGTTTACGGCTCTGATCACCGGCATACATACCGCCAACCTGGGGAACTGTCTTATGGGACTCATCTATAATAAGTAAAAAATCATCTCCGAAGTAATCCATCAGGGTATACGGTGGCTGCCCCGGTGCAAGCCCTGTCAGGTGCCTGGAGTAGTTCTCGATCCCGGAGCAGAATCCCGTTTCCTTCATCATTTCCACATCAAAGTTGGTACGCTCCGCAATTCTCTGAGCCTCGATCAGCTTATCCTCACTTTTAAAGTATTCCACCTGCTGCTTCATCTCTTCCAGGATGGCATCCGCAGCACGGCGGATCTGCTCCTGAGGCACAACATAATGGGACGCCGGGAAAATGGCCGCATGGCTTTCCACACTTTTGATTTCGCCGGTAAGCACATCGATATCTGTGATCCGCTCGATCTCATCTCCAAAAAATTCCACACGCACCGCCCGGTCTGTAGAGTTAGCCGGAAAGATCTCCAGCACATCGCCACGCACCCGGAATGTTCCTCGGTGGAAATCCATCTCATTTCTTGTATACTGGATATCGATCAGCTGTTTGATAACCTCGTCACGATCCTTCTCCATCCCCGGCCGAAGTGAGATCATCATATCAAAAAATTCCTGCGGCGCACCCAGGCCATAAATACAGGATACCGATGAAACTACGATCACGTCTTTCCGCTCACATAAGGCCGCTGTGGCAGAAAGGCGGAGTTTATCGATCTCGTCGTTGGTGGATGCATCCTTGGCGATGTAGGTGTCTGTGGAAGGAACGTAAGCCTCCGGCTGGTAGTAGTCGTAGTAGGAGACAAAATATTCCACTGCGTTCTCAGGAAAAAATTCTTTCATCTCGCCGTAAAGCTGGGCCGCCAGTGTTTTATTGTGGGCAAGTACCAGAGTTGGTTTATTTAACTGGGCAATGACATTCGCCATTGTGAAAGTCTTACCGGAGCCAGTAACACCAAGCAAAGTCTCGAACTGGTTGCCTTCTTTAAATCCCTCGACCAATTTCTCGATGGCCTGGGGCTGATCGCCGGTTGGCTTGTATGGGGCTTTTAATTTGAACTCATTCATGGTAAATCCCTCCATTTGTGACTTTTACTATGATCATTATCAGCCAAAAATTCGTATCCAGATTCGTAACGAAAAGCTCATTTTTATAGTGAATAGATGTGTTTCCCACCTCGTTACGAATAAAAGTCACAAAACTAATATTTGCGGATAAAACAGCACTCGGAAATACCTGAAAATACTAACCTCCGGTCCTGTCATATTTTTACTGTTTGTTCTTGTAACAGTCCCTATTATATCAAATAAATTTTTGAAAGTATATAGATTAACGCAAGAAAAAAGTACAAATGTTCGATTCTTATTTGTACTTTTTTCTATCACTACTATTCTATTTTTTATCATGCTGCGTTGAAATATTCCTCCAGGATTAAGTCTATTTCAATCACTTTCGATACTTCACTCAATATGATAAGTTTGCGTAAACGCAAAGAAACAGCGACTTTGAAAAGTTATCCCGCTTTTGCTTACCATATTATTTTCTTAAATTAACATTCATGTAACGCCCAATATTACGCAAATTCATCGAGTCCTCTACAAACTGAAGTTCATCCCAATATGCAGACCTTTGATTATACACGCTTATAAATTATTGGTTCATCATATCCAAAAGTTCTCTTTCCATTAACTTCCATGCTTTCCGATACTTCCAGAAAATTGTTGGAAAACTTTTCCCAAAGTTTGAATGTCATTACCGGAGAGAACTGGCTTGTGCTGCCTCCCTCCCAGATTCCGTCCTTTTCATGATAAAGTGCCGGATTAAATTTTTCAGATTTTTCTAGTTTAGAGTAATCAACATTCTTCATAGAATCATATGAAAATGTATTTTTATCTTCTCCTTTTGGAATTTTATAAGAAGAAAGTAAAATTCCCTGTTCTATTTCCGTGATAAGGAAAAGATGTGGAGATGCATGACGTTTTCCATTAATTTCATAATAACTCTCTTCAACAACAAATTTTCCTTTGAAATCTTCAGGAAGGTTATTTATTTTGTCATTACAGATTGTATTTACATGTTCCGCATATGGATATGTTTTCCCTTCTGCCTGCATCTTATTAAATTGATCCTTATTATCAAAATGTCCTGTCATCATTCCTACAAAATTATCAAGTTTCATCATATACTTTACCTCCTGGTATTTGCCTAATCACACTATTCCTCTTTTGCTTTTGCCATACTGGCGATATCTCCCACTCCATTCAATACCATTGTCGGAAGATAAGCATAAGTTTTGAGTGTATCCTTCGTTGAACATCCAGAGAGAACCAATACAGTAGACATACCACTTTCCATTCCTGAAATCACATCTGTATCCATACGATCCCCAACCATTACAGCTTCTGCTGAATGACATCCAAGCATATTCAATCCTGTTCTCATCATCAGTGGATTCGGTTTCCCACAGAAATATGCCTGTGTACCTGTTGCCATTTCTATAGGTGCAATCAATGCACGACAAGCAGGAGCAATGCCGTTCTCAATCGGTCCGGAAACATCTGAGTTTGCTCCGATCAGCTTTGCACCTTTCAGAACTAAATTCGTTGCTTTTGTTAATGTATCCAATGAATAGGAGCGTCCCTCTCCCACAACAACATAATCCGGATTTACATCATTCATTGTGATACCTACATCATAAAGTGCATTTAACAGGCCGGCTTCTCCTATCACAAATGCCGAACAGCCTGCCGCCTGTTCTTTTAAAAATGCGGCTGTTGCCAATGCACTGGTATAAAAATGTTCTTCTGGCACATCAAGTCCCATCCTAGCCAATTTCTGATTTAATTCTCGTGGTGTATATCCACTATTATTTGTCAAAAACAAATATTCTTTCTTTTCATCATGCAACCACTGGATGAATTCTGGAACACCTGGCAATATCTGATTGCCATGATAGATCACACCATCCATATCACAGATGAATCCTTTTTTTTCATTAAAATCGATTATGGATTTTATCATGTTCATATGCGCCCTGCCTTTCTTGTTTCTTTAGAATACACCTTACTCTTTTCATAATAGAATAAAACTCTTTTTTCTACAAATATTTTTATATTATATCATCCACACATGAAATCAAATACATAGCACTGTAAAATCAAAGTAAATATTTCGATCAACAGAACCGTTTATGACAACATCTCTTTCACACAAGTACTTCGATAATCACTTGGTGATATTTTATATCTTTCTTTAAATACTCGGTTAAACGTTCTCTGACTTTCAAATCCACTATCCAGACAAATATTTGTAATAGAATCACTCGTATTTTCCAAACGATGGCATGCATAGTTCAGCCTTGCATCATTAAGATATTGATTAAAGTTTCTATGGAATGTCTTGGAAAAGAGTCTGGATAAAACATATTTGCTCACGCCCAGGTCTTTTGCCATCTCTTCCAACGAAAACTTCTTCTTAAAATTTGCTGATATATAGGAAACTGTCTGGTAAATAAGATCGTTGCTCCCCACACTGCTCTTTTCTACCAAATTTAATTTTCCTATGCAGCGTGCCAACACAATTTGAAGATATGCCTGGGCAACAGTAATATCCGACTGTTCTGTCTCTAAAATTGCATTTATAACCCTATATACCTCCGGTTCAACCTTTTCCGCTTTGATGATTGGGTATTCAGGAGCCATGGATTGCATGATATCTGCAAATTTGGCTATCGTAAATGGCGATGCAATCAGATAAGTCGCTTTATTTACACCGGGTGTCAGTACCTGATAGTGATGAATAACATCTGGAAATACAAAGCCTATATCTCCTTTTTCCATATGGTATAGTTCCTGTCCGACACCAAGTTCTAATGATCCACTTGTTACACAAACGATCTCCAGTGCATTATGAAGATGTGGTTCAATATGTTTTGACTTCCTATTTATTGCTATAATCTCCTCTTTTGTGTCAACATATTTTAACTGCATGAAATACTCCCCTTTGCAACATTTGTCTATATCTTCTTTCGATTTGGCAAGTAATCCTTTTACACCTATCTTATAATCAACTTGTAAATAAGGAAAGGAGGAATTGCAAATGAGCAACCTAAAAAAATATCTGAATGACCTTTTAGTATTCTACACTGAATATTTTGAGCATCCTTACCATGTATAAATACTAAAAGGACTATTTTGTGAAAACTGAATATTTTCTTAAGGCCATTTCACAAAAATGAAGTGGTCCTTTTTTATTTTCAAAATACAGTTCAATCACTTTATATATAGAAAAAAGCACTGTCTCATCGAGCAACGACCAGACAACGCTTTCTCCTGTCAATTCTAATTTATGTCTGATGCATCTGTTACTTCATCTGCAGCAATTTCTTTTTCTGCTTTCAGTTTTTTATTTGCATCTTCTACATTCATTCTTGAAAGTACAAACATAATCAATACATCAAAGATTAACGGAAGCCAAAGATACATAAACTGCATCATATCAAGTGCAGACTGCGGCTGAGTTGCATTTGTTCCGATATATCCACTGAACTCAAGCAGCCATCCAACAACAGCGGTTCCAATACCTCCACCGATTTTTACGCCAAGAGAAGTACAAGAGTACATCGTTCCGTCAATTCTCTTTCCCTGTGTAAGATAAGTGTACTCAGAGCAGGATGCGATAACTGCATTCATATCTCCCTGCCATGGTCCCTGACCTAAGGCTGCAAGAGCTGTAAATGCCATCATCAGCGGAACACTGCCCATATATCCGGCAACAACAACAAGTGCTCTACCGATGACTGCTAAGACATAACCTCTTAAGTTCAGTTTATACATACCTTTCCACTTACCAACTAATGTCGGTGTGAAAATCAGGGCAATGATCAGTGGAATATTTACTGCCCATGCAAATTGTCCAAACAAATTCTTATTTTTCAGTACCCATGTCATGTAATAAATGCCAGCTCCAATCATGGCACTATATAACTGCTGTAAAATATATGTTCCACAAATCATCATGTAATATTTGTTTTTAACAAGAAGCTTGAATGCCTGTACCATTCCGTACTTTTCATTATCATCCTTTACTTCTCCTTCGTTAAGTTCTTCCTCAGGAAGTTCCTTAACAGAAAGTGCTGAAATCGTATTTATGACAAGACCAATGATTGCATAGATAATAGCAACCGTTCTCCATGCCGCAGCATCTCCACCACATTTATCTACAAATCCAACTGTAATCGCCTGAATCAGAAGACTTGTTGAAAACGCAAAAATAAAACGGTAAGATCCCATCTGCACACGCTCTTTGCTGTTCTTTGTAATCAGTGACGTAAGTGCTGAATAAGCAATATTGTTTGCTGTATAAAACACACCATTTAACAGTGTATAAGAGATAAAGAACCATGCGTATTTAGCCGTTGTTCCAAAGCTGACTGGTACTGCAAAGCAGCAGACCAGCGTAATGGCACAACCAATGTATCCGTATAGCATCCAGGGTTTCGCTTTTCCCATTTTACTGTGTGTTTTGTCAATCATTGATCCAAAAAATATATCCGTAAAACCATCAAATAGTTTTGATACGGCAATCAGGGTACCTACGACACCTGCAGCAAGTCCTACTGAGTCCGTCAGATAGACCATCATAAAAGATGTCAGGAAAGCATAGACTACATTACCTGCAATATCGCCTGATCCGTATCCAATTTTGTTATACCATTTCAAATACTTTTTTTCTTCCATCGAATTTCTTTGCTCCTCATCTTCATCGCACTTAGAATTTCAAGATGTCTAACAGAGTATGATGTCTAATTCTAGTTTTTTCTCTGTTTTTGTCTGATTGCTCTGTATATCCGGACTTTACATAACAATCAGACTCTCTTTCCTTGTTTACGGGTTACATGAAACTTTATTATCCCTTTATATACGGTATCAGTGTAAACTGGAACCGGAATAATACATCATCAAATCGGTACTGCTCCAATACAACTGGACCACAACTGTTAGAACCAATGCCATTTAGTGCATAGTCAACACAAAATACTACACTATCTGATTCTGTCAGTTCATAATTATGCGTTTTCTTCTCAAGTTCTTCCTGTGTATAATAAGAAGCATTGAATGAAAATGCCTTTTCTGCGGATGCCACAATTCCATATCGGCTGTTGTTAAGTTCTACATATTCACAATCATAATGGCTTCCATTTTCCTGTGGACGAATATAGTCCTCATGTAAATCCCCTACATCTGCCCGGTACAAACCGTGGCTCGCAGCCTGATGTTTATCACAATAACTTTCCTGTGGTCCCATTCCAAAGTATCTTACAGCTGAAAGTTTTTTATCCAGGAACATCCTCACACCAAATCTCGGAAGATCCGGGAATTCATCGTCTTTTGTTACTGCAATATCTGCATCAATCTTTCCAGCAGCTTCTATTTTCCATGTAATCGTCACATCAAGAATCTTCTGTACTGTCTCTGCCACAACGGAAGCATGGCTTGTAATCTTCACACCATGTTTTCCCTGCACAACCTCTGTCGTATAGGCTCTTGTGTAAGCCTTATCATAGTGGGCTTTCTTCCATTCAGACTTGATGTACATATCGTTATCTGTTGGAGCTCTCCAAATATTTAATTCCATCGGATGGTTCAAGTATTCCCGCCCTGCGAATTTCATCTCTGTAAAGAGTGCAGTACGTTTGTCTATGGTATAAGCAAATTCACGCCCCTTGATATGAATCTGTGTATCATTTTCATTTACCTGTAATTCAGAGTCCACTACTGTTTTTGGTATCCATTTCTCTGCAAGTTTACATTTTGTATCCTCTTTACTTACCTCAATTTCATCAAATCCAAGAATATGGTCTTTATCCAACAGTGGCAATTCTTTTTTCAGATGGTAAATAAGTTTTAAATAACATTTCCCATTCTCTGGAACATTGATCTTCAGGTTTGTTTTTCCTTCCCCATGTGGTGCCACAGAAAACTCCGGAAGTATGCCTTTGCTGATCACAAGACCATCCTGTGTCAGCTCATAACTAATCTTCACATAATCTTTCAAGTCATCAAAATCCATGTAGTTATGAAGCACCAGTTCTCCGCTTTCTTTGTTATAGGAAATAACTCTTGCCGGGCGATAAACATTCTTGTATTCCAAAAGTCCTGTATGTACCGTTCTGTCCGGATATACTAATCCATCCATACAGAAGTTGCCATCATGAATTTCTTCGCCATGGTCGCCCCCATAAGCATATATAGTCTTTCCATTCTCAGCAGTTCCATGAGCAATCGCATGGTCACACCATTCCCAGACAAAACCGCCGCACATTTTATCATTATCCTGAATCATCTGGAAGTAATCTTCAAAATCTCCAGGTCCGTTTCCCATGCTGTGACAGTACTCTACCAAAAGGAAGGGTTTGCTTCCATCTTTATCCAGATATTCCTGAATTTCGGAAAGCGCTGGGTACATCCGGCTGTACACATCCAGATTGCTGTAATCATATGTTTCATCATAATTACGGTATCTTGCACTCTCATATTGTGTGATACGTTCTGGATCAAAATTCTTTGTCCATTCCAGTGCTTTTTCAAAGTTGCAGCCATAAGCACTCTCATTTCCCATTGACCACATAACAATACAGAAACGGTTTTTGTCACGTTCCACCATGAGTTTTACGCGATCAACGATTGCCTCTTCCCATACCGGATCATCTGCAATCTTCTCATTCCATCGTTTAAACCGATTGTAATCAGTGTCTTCTTTTCTATAGATCATAAATGGACCATGAGCTTCAATATCTGCTTCATCTATTACCATGAATCCATACTTGTCACACATTTCATAGAAAAATGGTGCGTTCGGATAGTGGCTGGAACGGATCGCATTAAAATTATGCTGCTTCATTAACGTAAGATCGGTTGTAATCTGTTCCGGATTGATTGTAAATCCAGTAACCGGATCAGAATCATGTCGATTGACACCACGGAATTTAATCTTCTGTCCATTTAAATAAATAACCTGGTCTTTAATCTCTATCTTTCTTAATGCAATGTGATCTACAATTACTTCATTCTCTGTCTCAAGAATCAGTTTATATAGATATGGATTTTCTGTATTCCAAAGTTCCGGACTTGCGATTTCTAATACAGCTGTTCCTTCTTCAGCAATACTTCCTAGTGCTACAACTGCTCCGTTTCTATCTTCAATCGAAATTTTTACATTTAACGGAGAGTAGAATTTCATTTCAATTTCTACTTTCGCAAGCATATCCTCAATTCTTGTTTTAATATGATAATCACTGATTGCCTGTTTTGGGCGTTTCAAAATGTACACATCCCGGAAAATACCACTCATACGGAATTTGTCCTGATCTTCCAAATAGGAACCATCACACCACTTCATTACCAACACTGCCACCGTATTCGTTCCATCCTGAAGTACATCGGTAACATCAAACTCACTGGTCATATGCGAAACCTGGCTGTATCCTATGTAAGAGCCATTGATCCATACGTAAAAGCAACTGTCTACTCCTTCAAAGTTCAAAAAAGATTTTGGCGCTTTCTCATCTCTACTGTACTCAAAAGTATGTACATAGACTCCACACGGAATGTCCTGTGGCACATATGGTGGATCAAACGGAAATGGATACCGGATGTTTGTATACTGGTGTGTATCATATCCAGCCATCTGCCATACACTTGGAACCTGAATCTCATCAAAATTTTCTGTATCATAATTCTTCTCAAAGAAAGAATCCTGAATGTCATAGATGCTGTTAAAATACTGGAATTTCCAAGTTCCATTCAATAACTGCATACGATCTGACTCTT
Organism: Blautia sp. RTP21359st1_E11_RTP21359_211015; assembly: GCF_040910705.1. Classification (NCBI taxonomy): domain Bacteria; kingdom Bacillati; phylum Bacillota; class Clostridia; order Lachnospirales; family Lachnospiraceae; genus Blautia; species Blautia sp. RTP21359st1_E11_RTP21359_211015. The sequence continues at coordinate 31,400 of NZ_JBDGAB010000031.1, read as the reverse complement.
CTCTGTGTTCCACCAAGTTATCCATTCTTCTGGATGCCGGAATATAATAGGCTCTGGCTGGCATTGTGTTTTCGTGCAGTACGCTTAGATTTTCATAATAACGTGGTACGATCATAAATAGCTCTCCTCCAATACATATACTTTTTTGTTCTTTGTTTTCCTAAAGAAAACCTTATACTTTACTTTTTGTTTACGTTCCTTAGTTATGCTATATATATAGCTTATCCTAATTCGCAAAATATGTCTATGAATTGGATTAGACAAAATATGCACTAAATGATACAATGATAAAAAGTACGAAAAGAGGTGCTGTCCTATGTATTTGAACACCGGTTATTTGAACCACTCACATATGGATTTCAAAGACAAAAGTCGTCCGCTGATTGTAGGTAGCTGTGGTACTTACCGTCTTTCCAGACATCCCAAACTTCCGACCTACCGTCCAAAGGGTCGTCTGGATTATCAGATTATATATATCACTGCTGGTTGTGGGCATTTTCATTTTGATAATGTAAATAATGAAACGATTGTTCCAGCCGGCAACATTGTACTGTACAGACCGAAAGAACTCCAAAAATATGAATATTACGGAGAAGATAAGACAGAAGTATACTGGATTCACTTCACAGGAAGCAATGTAAAAAATATCTTACGTCAATATGGGTTTCCGGATAAAGAACGTGTCTTTCAAGTGGGTACATCTAATGAATATGAACAAATTTTCAAACGTATCATTATCGAGCTGCAACGCTGTCAAGACAATTATGAGGAAATGCTTGTCCTTTTGCTACGTCATCTTCTGATCAGTTTCCACCGGGAACTGACAAGAGAGCACATATTAAAAAATGAATACCTTGATCATGAGATGGATAATGCTGTTACCTTTTTCAGTGAAAACTACAATCAAAATATCAATATTGATGATTATGCTGCCTCACGAGGCATGAGTGTCAGCTGGTTTATCCGAAATTTCAAAAAATATACCGGTTCTACACCAATGCAATTCATTGTGGGAATCCGCATCAACAATGCTCAGATGTTACTTGAAACAACAACTTATTCCATCCATGAGATTTCTAAGATTGTCGGATATGATAACCAGCTTTATTTCAGTCGGCTTTTTCACAAGTTGAAAGGATATTCGCCGAGAGAATACCGAAAAATAAGAAATAGGTTATGAAATCTATAATGTCATAAAAAGTGAACTACTCGGCAACTTAGTTACCAGAGCATCTGAAATCTGGCGGGATACCGCCTTTTTTCAGGGTACGTCCATGACACCAATACTGCTTGCCTTTCGGCTATACAGCTACTTTTATTATTTCTGGATTTTTTAGTCCGGTTACGGACAGTTCCTTCTGCTTTCCGGATACGGAAAGATATTTCCGCAGGATATTAAATGCGCCTACTGCATCTGCATTGTAGCTTACTCTGTCAGTTATATACATACCCCGTTCTTTTCGGTTTGTTGCTTCTGCATATCTTTTTGATACTTCCGGTGATAACGGGCTGCACTGACTGGTATAGCTTTCCTCCTGTTTTATCAATTGGATCCCATACAGTTTCAGCTTATATCCCAGCATGATATACAGCCTGTTATATGGCAGTCCGTGAAACTTCTGGTTGACCTTATGCCCCATATCTTTCTCTTTACGGATATTTCGGATATCTCCCACAACCACACAGCGGATATCTTCTTTTCTGCAGTATTCTGCAATCCATCTGGTCACTTTATGAAGATAATCCTTCACTGTATTCTGCTTTTTTCTGTAAAGTCTCTGGATATGTTTCGATGATCCTGGATATCTTATCCCTCTTTCCGATTGCTGCGCATACCAAACAGACTGCACTCTGGCGATCTTTTTATGAAAGTATCTTTCCAATGAAAGATATTTCCTTCCAAGGATAAAAGTCCGGCCATTTCCGGAATCATAACAGGTCATCAGATTATGAAGTCCAGGATCAATAGATAAATAATGTCCATTCTGGGAAAGCTGCTCTGGTCCTTCGATCTCATAGATAACGATAAGGTCACATTTTCCGTTTTCCGGCGGATAGATCCGCAATTGTTTTATATGATCCATGTCCCTGAAAATCTTATTTTCAAGATATAGAAATCTTTCATGGATCCCATAGGTTTCTTCCATATAGATTTTCAGATTCTTTGGCAGAGACAGCCGCAGCTGGTCTGAACCTTTCTCATGCCGGATCCCCATCTGCATGTATGTGACCGGGATATTATCCTGTTTAAAACGGGGCGGATTTGGATCTTTGATCCCTCCAGTCTTTTTCAGGACATAGAAAGATCTCCATGCTTTGTCCAGTTGCTTGCAGGTCTCCTGTGCTGTCTGTGACGGAAGCTGCCTGTACCACAGATCTCCTTTATGCGCTTTTTTCTGATAATACCAGTCAGGATACTTTTCCAGTCCCAGCTCTTTATAATGATGACGTTCGTAGTTGCAGACATTCCAGAGTTTGGAAGCTGCATAACACATATGCCCTATGATATTGGAATATTCCGGCCGGATCTTTACAGATGTTCTGTGTGACAGCAGCATTCCTCTTCCCCCTTTGGACAGCTATGCAGATAGAGATCTACACTCCACCTTGGTTTAATACGACTTGCTCTGATGCTCAATATAACGGCGGATATTTTCCTCCGATACAGATCCGATCGTTTCCACATAATAGGAATGGTTCCACAGCTCTCCCTTCCATAGCTGGTCTCTTATTTCCGGAAAACGTTCGAACAGTTTTCTGCCGGTGATCCCCTTCAGATACTTGACGATCGCTGTTATGGACAGTTTTGGTGGAGCTGATACAAAACAATGGACATGATCACCTTCACCACATTCAAATAAATGAACAGTAAAACCTTTATCCTCAGCAATCTGCTGCACCAGTTCCTTTAGGTATTCCTCAATTTCTGGGTCTAATATCTTCCGCCGGTATTTCACCGACCACACCATATGGTAATTAATATTACACACACAAGTCCTGTAATGTATTAGATTTTCTTTCATACATATAGTATAACATAACAAGTAGAAATACACAATAAAAAACAAACATATTTTCGATTGATTATATGCCGGTTACGGCATTAATACCAAGGGATTGGGAGATTATTATATTATTTCAATGTGCAGATATGCACAATCCTGCGCTTTCATCTCGGTAATTGAATTGCCGAGGATTCCCGCTTATTGTCCTAAATGTCAAAAAAGGATGCCAACGAATCAAAGCAGATTACGTGACATCCTCTTCTTTTTATTAGTGCTATTTTATAAATTCAATCGAATAGTAATACATGTACTCATTATCTGTATCTATATGCTCCCCTGCAATATCCTGTATTGGCAACGAGCTTAACCCTTTTTCTCCATAAATCAGTGCTGCTAATCCTTGCTCTGTTCCATACTCTATCTTGCATTTGTTTTCAATAGTCGTTGCTGATCTTCCATAATATTCCCTGCTAAGAGACAAAGTATTCCACTGCGTTCTCAGGGAAGAATTCCTTAAACTCACCATATAACTGAGCCACAAGTGTTTTATTGTGCGCAAGTACCAAAGTTGGCTTGTTTAACTGGGCAATGACATTCGCCATGGTGAAGGTCTTACCGGAACCGGTGACACCCAGCAAAGTCTCGAACTGGTTGCCTTCCTTAAAACCCTTGACCAGTTTTTCGATAGCCTGAGGCTGGTCGCCTGTGGGTTGATATTCGGAGTGTAATTTGAAATGATCCATACGGTTCTCCTTGTTGTTCTGAAATTTGTGGATATGTAAATACTGCCTGTTACTATATGTAAAGAGAGTGCTTTTATCTTTATTATTGTTGCTTTTACAGTATATCGTTCAGCGTAAAAAAAGTATAGGTCAACCGAATATTTGTTCTATACTTTTTACTGCACCACACAAAAAGGCAGCGCCTGCTCCACTCAGACTCTGCCTCTCACTTTTTTCTTTTTATACTGCCGTCATTCTTCTACTTTTCTCTCATAAACGATCTCACCGCCAAGAACTGTCATATCCACTTTCGTGGTCTTGATCTCATCCGGATCAATCTTATAAATATCTTTCTCTAGAACTACGAAGTCTGCATTTTTTTCCACTTCGATGGTTCCGTTCTCGTCTTCTGTATAGGAAGCGTAAGCTGCGTTTTTTGTAAAAAGCTTCACCGCCTCATCTACAGACATTTTTTCGGATGGGATCCAGCCTTCCTGTGGCTGACCACTGATATTTTTGCGGGTGACTGCAAAATAAATATTCTCCATGGCATCAAAGCTTACCACAGGAGCATCCGAACCACCGGACGTATGGATTCCCATATCCAGCATACTCTTCCATGCATACACCTTATCCATACGGTGTGCGCCGATGGCAGGTTCCACTGTGTTCATATCCAGATCGATAAATACCGGCTGGATATATGCCAGAAGATCCTGGTCTTTCATCCCCTGCAAAATACGCGGATTGGTGATCTGGCAATGTACGATACCATGTCTGCCCTTTTTATTATCCTTCCGGTAAGGAGATTTCGCAGCTGCCTCAATGACCATATCCATGGCACGATCGCCAATACAGTGTACCGCTGCCTGCATCTGATGCCGGTCAAAAAAAGCAAACAGATCGTCAAGCTCCTCCTGACTGAATGTGATGATCCCGGTATTTCCCGGCGAATCCTCGTAAGGCTCATTCATGGCCGCTGTTCTTGCACCAAGGGAACCATCCTGGATCAGCTTCATCGGTCCGACAGTAAAGTGATCCTCCCTCTGTCCGGTACGATATCCTTCCTCAATAAAAGCCTTCGCATCCTCCGCCCGCTCAAAAAGGCACTGCTCATAATGGCGGATACTCAGCTCTCCTCTGGCATCCAGTGCCTTATAGGAGGCCATGATCCGACGCCAGTTTTTCCCCGGAAGGGAGGCAAGATCATCGGACTGTACACCTGTAAATCCACATTCATTCAGCTTCTTCGCACTGTATTTGATGTAGTCTTCCACTTCTTCCTGGGATGGTGCTTCCAATACGGAAGAATAAAACTGTACTGCATTCTCCTTCAGAAGTCCGGTATCCAGGTCAACCTCCTTCTCAATCTCCGGGAACTCCGGGATTTTTTTCAGAAGCTCCAGACCGCAGCTGTTGCACACAGCCACATGCCCGCAGACACGCACCATAATGATGGGGATTTCCGTTGAGAGCGCATCCAGCTCATCCTTGTGCGGATAGCGTGGCTTATCAAAATGCTCCTCATTCCAGCCTCTGCAGTAGAGCCAGGTCAGCTTCTGACCTTTGCTCTCCTCCAGTCTTTTTTTTGCTGCGGCAAGCATTTCCTCAACACTTGTGCAGTCAAACAGTTTTACAGATCTTTCCACAAATGCATAATGCAGCATATGCATATGTGTATCCACAAAACCGGGCAGCATCAGCCTTCCCTTTAGGTCGATCCGCTTTTTGCAGGAAAAAGCTTCTGCTTCTTTATCAGTTCCCACAAAAACGATCCGACCATTTTCGATTCCCACAGCCTCTGCCACTTTTTCACTGTCATCCAGTGTTCTTATACATCCGTTAAAAAAAATTGTATCCACTGTTTATTTTTCCTCTTTTTCTTTTTTATCCTCGTAGAAAAGTGCCATATCCTTGTCTACCTTTCCGATTCCCATGTAACGCGCCTTGTAATCCTTCAGCAGTTTAAAGAAAGTACCACTTAAGATAAATAATGTGGCAACATTTACAAATGTAGGGAATACGGTTGTAAAGTCTGCAATTACCCACAGCTGCGCCGGTGTTCCGTTTCCGTAAAGAGTAAGCACTGTGACCAGAAGACCCCATAATGGTGTTCCAAGGATAAAAACCTTCTCTGCGATCTTCAGAACCTTCTGATTATTTTTCAGCCAGTGCTTCAGGATCACGCTGTAGTAGGTGAACCATCCGGTTGATGTTGTTAATCCAAAAAGAAAAATACTGATTGCGATCAGTGCTCTCGCAATGGAGCCCATTCCAGACTCAAATGCTGTCAGTGTCAGCTCTGATCCCTGAAGTCCTGAATTCCAGTAGCCGGTGATGATAACAACAAGACCTGTCATGGAGCAGACTACGATGGTGTCTGCAAATACCTCAAATGCTCCCATCAGTCCCTGTTTTACAGGATGGTCTGTCTTTGCAGAAGCATGGATCATAGGAGATGTTCCCCAGCCTGCCTCGTTGCTGTATACGGAACGGGCAAAGCCAAGACGCATTGCTGTTGCAACACCGGCTCCCATAAATCCGCCGACTGCCGCCTGTGTTGTAAATGCACCCTTGAAGATCAGTCCAAAGGTTTCCGGCAGCTTGTCAAAATTCACTACCAGTATTGCGAGAGAGCCTACAATGTAAAGCATGCACATGATCGGTGTCATATAGGAAGAGATCACGCCGACTTTCTTTACACCGCCGATGATGATCAGATAGATCGCTGCCACATACAAAAGTGACGGTACGATGTACGGCAGGTGGAAGGTACTTCCGACAGCCTCTGATACTGTATAATTCTGCAAAGTAATGAACCATGTCATGAAAATACAGCCGCCGAACAGTACTGCAAAAAGTTTCCAGAAGGGAAGCTTTTTCTCTCCGCCAAGACCCTTCTGCATGTAGTAGGTCGGGCCTCCTTGGTACTCACCGTTTGGCTGTTTCTCTCTGTAGTATACAGCAAGTGTTACCTCTGCCATCTTGATGACCATGGCAAGAAGCGCTGCGATCCAGAGCCAAAATAATGCCCCAGGTCCTCCTGTTGCAATAGCCGTTGCAACACCGGACATATTGGATACACCAACAGTACCTCCGATCGCAATGGAAATAGCCTGGAACGGTGTCAGGCTCTTTCCGTCATCTCCGCCTTCCTGGCGACGTTCTTTACTGAACATGTTTTTCACAATGCAACCAAAATGGCGGAACTGGAAGAAACCGGAACGTACTGTCAGATATACGCCTGTAGCGAGGATCGTGATCAGCAACGGCAGTCCCCAGAGCCAGTTGGTCAGATTTTCAAATAATTCAAACATCTTTTCCTCTCCTGTCCTTCTTATTTTTTGTCTTTTGCATCCATTCGGAAAATCTGTGTATAGAATATAAAAAATCCCCGGAACATGAAGGCAGATACGGATACCCGGTGTTCCCGACATACAGCTCTTCTGCCATATATCTGCGAGCCCCGTTTCTATCCTCTTTATCCTTCATGCTCTGGGGATCTTACATTTCAGCCCACGAATCTTCCAAACAATGACAGTATATCACAGTTCCGGAGGAATTTCTACTTTTTCTGTTTGAATTTTGTATTTTTATTCATTTTTCGTGAATATTACTATTTTACCGTATGGATTCCGGATACTCCACCCCTTCCGGCATGGAATCCCATTCGTTAAGGCCAAGGCTCTGCTTGAATTTCGCCTGTTCAAGCGTAAGCTTCGGGAGATCATCCTGCAGATAATCCATCAGCTCACTGATGCCTTCCCTGGTCTTGTTATTTACCATGAAGATCCGTTCACAACCCATGTTCTCCATCCACTGTCTGACCATGGGAATGTTGGCATGGGGAGAATCCACCTTGGTGATGATCCCGATCAGCGGCCGTAGTAGAAAATTCCTGCTGCCGTCACTAAACAGGTTAAAGGGCTCATTGGCTGCCTGTACAATGGCGATCACATCCGCCTCAAAGGAAAAGCAGGCCAGTCCTACGCTGAAATGCTTGGATTCCGCATATTCTCCCGGTGAATCAATAGTATCTTCATTTGTATTGGTATACTGAGTCTTATGATAATGAAGCTCTTCCCCTTTAAGCGCCTGTGTCAGGGATGTTTTGCCGGCTTCACTTCGACCCATCAGAAAAATTTTTTTCATTTTTTATCCCGTCCTGCCTCAGCTTCTGTGGATCTTACAAACATCGAATTTCAATGTCTCATGGAAAAATCGTACCACTTCCTCCACAGCTGTCATCACTTCCGTAAAACCGCCTGTCAGGATCAGCGTCCCACAGAAACGATCCATAAATCCTACTTCCACATGAGCTGCCTTCACTGCAACATCTGCCGCAACCACGATTGCCTCCCAGGGTGTGACACGGACTATGCCGATGGCATCTCCTCTGTGATCTTCACCTTCATGAACACCGATATGTAACGCAAGATTCTCATATATCGATCTGTCATTTGGTGTAAAAACATGTGCAAAGGAAAGCTCCTTTCCAGGTACTCTCACCCGGGTCAGCCGAAGTCTTCTTCCCTTAAGGTTCTCATAATCATCATGAAACAGCCTCTCCAGCAGTTCTTCCTTTGTTATCCGTTCTTCCATGGTACACTTCCTTATCTCTTGGTGATATTGCATACTACATATCCCAGAGTATCACGGAAATAATCCACGATCTCCTCCATTGCAGTCTGCACATCGGAAATCTCTCCTGTTATGATCAGTGTTCCTGTAAAACGGTCTGCAAATCCAAGATACACATTACCGCTCTTCACAGCAATATCGGATGCGATCACAGCAGACTCGGAAGGTGTCATGTTCATGATACCAATTGCAGATGATCCATAGTCCACCTGCGGATTCAGTCCAAGCTTCTGATATATGATTGGTGCCGGACCACCCATGATATGGGCAAATGTGATCTCCTTACCGGCTACGGTTTCCTGTACGATTCTGATCTGATCTCTATGTTCATCCGCCATTGATGATTCCTCGCTTTCAAAATTTTATATTATTCTCGATCTGATAATATTGGATAATTTTATAAGCCGGATTTCATTCATCCGGCTTACAGCTTCCTAAAGTCAGGCAGATCTTTGAAATCCGCTCTGCTACCTGCTCATGGTCAAAAAACAGTCTGGCAGTTCATCTGATTTAATTTTACTATTTACCAATTTTAATGTCAAGACAATTCTTCGAAAACAAGTCAAAAAACAACGTTTTTAAAAATAGAAATCCACAAAAAACAACATTTATTTTCAAATCCTCGCGGAAAACCAGTCAGGAATCTGCTCAAAACTCAAACACCTTCTTAATACTGTCATAATGTAGGAATTTTCCCTCTGCGGCAAACGCCCGGATCTGCTCCAGGGTTGCAAACATATATCCGTCTGTCTCTTCCATCTGAAGCTTCAGATCCTTATCCTCCACATCCATGACAAAACGGTACACATCCACAAAGTAATTATCTCCTTCCCCAGGATTCTCTCTTTTATATGTAAAAAGGTATCCGCCCTCTGCCTCACTGGCGTCCAGTCCGGTCTCCTCTTTCACCTCACGGAGTACTGCATCACGGGAAGCCTCTCCTGCCTGGGCTGCACCGCCGGAAACCTCCCACCAGCCCGGAGCCCAGGCCTTTGTCATCACACGTTTGGTAATAAGAAAGGTCTTGTCCGGTCTTGCTACCACGCCCAAAACTGTCAGATGATACTCTCCATCCTTTAAACACCAGTCATTGCGCTTCATAGTTCGTCCTGTCGGTTTCTTATCTGCATCGTAAATATCCCAGAATTCCATTTTATCTATCTCCTGTCTTTTTACAGAACGCGGAAATACAGTCTTACATTTGATCCGTTTCAGCCTGCCCGTTTCTCCGTTTTCTGTATCTTTTTTATTTGTTATGATAACACGTTAAAATCATATATGTAAACCCCTGGATCCGATACCATTTTCCAGTTAGCGTTACCGTTCACTCCGTTCTCAGTAACCAGTTACCCTTCTACATCTGTTTTTTTCACATTATAAACATGCAAGTACCTGCAGCCTGAAAGATGATATGCAAAAATCTATAGATTATTTTTATTATATCGCTCGTATTATGAATTAGTTTTATAGATTATTCTGTTATATAATTAACACAAACAAACGATTCTATTTAAAATAACCAGGGAGGTTTTTTTCAGATGAAGAATGATTATCCGCATATTTTTTCCCCATTAACCGTTAAAAATATGACTATCAAGAACCGTATTGTTATGATGCCGATGGGCACCAACTACGGTGAACAGAACGGCGAAATGAGTTTTCTTCATATCAATTATTATGAGCAGCGTGCAAAGGGTGGCACAGGTCTCATCATCGTAGAGAACGCAAGCATCGATTCCCCGCAGGGCTCCAACGGAACCACACAGCTGCGCATCGATCATGACAACTATCTGCCACGTCTTTTCAAATTCTGTGAAAATATTCATAGATACGGAACAAAGATTGCGATCCAGATCAACCATGCCGGAGCTTCCGCTGTTTCTTCCAGGACCAACATGCAGCCGGTTTCCGCATCTGACGTTCCATCCAAAGAAGGCGGCGAGATCCCGCGTCCTCTTTCCAAAGACGAGATCCTTCACATCGTAAAAAAATACGGTGAGGCTGCAAAACGTGCACAGACAGCTGGCTTTGACGCGGTAGAGATCCATGCAGGACACTCCTATCTGATCAGTCAGTTCCTCTCCCCGATCACAAACAAGCGTACCGATGAGTTCGGCGGATCTGTTGAGAACCGTACCCGTTTCTGCCGTATGGTCATCGATGAGGTAAGGAAACAGGTAGGACCTTTCTTCCCGATCATGCTCCGTCTCAGTGCGGATGAGCTGATGGAAGGCGGAAATACACTGGAGGATACTCTGGAATACCTGGATTATCTTCAGGAAGAGGTTGATATCTTCGATGTTTCCTGCGGACTTAACGGTTCCATCCAGTACCAGATCGATGCAAATTATCTCCCGGACGGATGGCGTTCCTACATGGCAAAGGCCGTAAGAGAAAAATTCAACAAGCCATGTATCTCCATGGGTAATGTCCGTGACCCGAAGGTTGCTGAGCGTATCCTGGCTGACGGTGATGCAGACCTGATCGGTATGGGCCGTGGTCTGATCGCAGACCCTGCATGGGTAAACAAGGTTGCCACAGGTCATGAGTGTGACCTCCGCAAATGTATCTCCTGTAACGTTGGCTGTGCCGGAAACCGTATCGGTGTAAACCGTCCGATCCGCTGTACTGTAAACCCATCGGTTCTTGAGGGCGATGTATATAAGAAAAAACATGTAAATAAAAACTGCAACGTGGTCGTTATCGGCGGTGGCACTGCCGGACTGGAAGCTGCCTGTACAACCGCAGAGGTTGGATGCAATACCTTCCTTCTGGAAAAAAGCAATGAGCTTGGCGGACTTGCATCTCTGATCTCAAAGATCCCTGCAAAGAACCGTCTTGCTGATTTCCCGCACTATCTCATGCATCGTGCAGAACAGCTTGATAATCTTTACATCTTCAAAAACACAGAAGGAACACCGGAAAACATCCGCAAGTTCCATCCGAATATCATCGTAAGCTCCACCGGCTCCGCTCCGCTTCTGCCTCCGATCGCAGGACTGAAGGATCGTATTGACAACGAGAACCATAATATTTATTCTATTCTTGGTATGATCAGCCACATTAATGATTTTCCGAAGGATCTGGAAGGCAAAAAGGTTGTAGTTGTAGGCGGCGGTGCTGTAGGTCTTGATGTTGTGGAATTCTTTGCTGACAGAAACGCAGACATCTCTATCGTTGAGATGATGGATCAGATCGGACGTGATCTTGACCCGGTAAGCAAAAATGACACAAAGACCATGATGAAAAAACACAATGTACATCAGCTTACAAAAACTGCTCTCCTTGAGGTTAAGGATTCTTCCTTCCTTGTCAGGGGCGACGGTGAGCCTTATGAGCTTCCATTTGAGTACGGCTTCGTATGTCTCGGAATGAGAGCTCAGGGACAGCTTTACCAGAACCTCACAGAGGAATTTTCTTCTGAGGATGTTGAGATCATAAACATCGGCGACAGCCAGAGAGCAAGACGAATCATTGACGGTACCCAGGAAGGACGCAATGTCCTTACCGTTCTTGAGCAGAAGGGATACCTTTAATATTTTTCCGCTATACCCTTTCTGGGAACATTTCAATCCTTCTCCCGGAAAGTGTATATAGATCTGTTACAGTTCACTCGGTGATCCGTAACATAGATTTTCCACGTCTTCCTCCCCCGCAGCCGTCCGGAGAATGTCCGCAACTTCTTCAGATCTATGTGGTGGGAGGTTTAAAAAAGACAAATCTTCATCCAGATTTTACCAATGAGAGGAGTTATTACCATGTCAGAAAGAATCACAGGACATACCGAACTGATTGGTCTTATGGCATATCCGATCCGCCACTCCAGCTCTCCTGCCATGCAGAATGAAGCTTTTGCAAAGCTTGGCTATGATTATGCATATCTTGCATTTGAGGTTGGTGCAGACGAGATCGAGGATGCTGTAAAAGCAATCCGTACTCTGAAAATGAGAGGTTCCAACGTTTCCATGCCGAACAAAACTCTGGTAGGCCAGTACCTTGACGAGCTTTCACCGGCAGCAGAAATGTGCGGCGCTGTAAACACCATCGTTAATGATCATGGTCATCTTACAGGCCATATCACAGACGGTATCGGATTTATGGCAGCACTGAAAGACAATAACATCGACGCTATCGGAAAGAAAATGACCATCGTAGGTGCAGGTGGTGCCGCAACTGCTATCGAGATCCAGGCAGCACTTGACGGTGTAGGCGAGATCGTGATCTTCAACCGCAAAGATGAATTCTGGGGCCGTGCAGTATCTACGGTAGAAAAGATCAACACCAGAACTTCAAGCCATGCTGTTCTCTATGATCTGGCAGATCTTGACCAGCTGAAAAAAGAAATGGCTGACAGTTATATTTTCGTAAATGCGACAGGTGTTGGAATGAAACCACTGGAAGGTCAGTCCGTTGTTCCGGACAAGTCTTACTTCCGCCCGGAGCTTATCGTTGTTGACGTGCCTTACTCCCCTCTTGAAACTGCTATGCGTTCTATGGCAAAGGAAGTTGGCTGCAAGACAATGAACGGCCTTGGCATGATGCTTTTCCAGGGCTCCGCTGCATTTGAACTGTGGACCGGCGAACCGATGCCGATCGAACATATGAAAGAGATTCTTAACATCAGATACGACGACTAAACTGCTATCTGTTCCTGTCGTATCAGAAAGGACCATTATGAAAACAGTTCAGGTAAGAAATATCACACTCGGAGAGGGAAGACCGAAGATCTGTGTCCCGATCGTGGGACAGACAAAGGATGATATCCTCCTTGAGGCAGGGACCTTCGCAAGGATCCCCGTAGACGTTGTGGAATGGCGTGTTGACTGGTTTGAGGACGTTTTTGACACAGACAAGGTTCTGGATGTGGCAAAAGATCTCCAGACCGTTTTAAAGGACACTCCGATTCTCTTCACCTTCCGTACTGCAAAAGAAGGCGGAGAAAAAGCGATCTCCAACGAAGCTTACAAAGCACTCAACATGGCTGTCGCAAAAAGCGGCTATGTAGATCTCATTGATGTAGAAGCCTTCACAGGTGAGGAGATCGTAAAAAGCATGATCCAGGAAGCACACAGCTATGGCGTAAAGGTCATCGCTTCCAACCATGATTTTGACGCAACTCCTGAGAAAGATGAGATCGTGCGCCGTCTTCGCATGATGCAGGACTATGGCGCAGATATCCCGAAAATGGCTGTTATGCCAAGAAACAAACAGGACGTGCTTACACTCTTAAGTGCCACGCTGGAAATGTCCGAGCAGTTCGCCGACCGCCCGATCATTACCATGTCCATGGCAGGTACAGGTGTTGTCAGCCGTCTCGCTGGCGAAACCTTCGGTTCCGCCCTTACCTTCGGTGCAGCTACCAAAGCTTCCGCACCGGGACAGATCAATGTCAACGAGCTTGCACAGGTTCTTGACATTATCCACAAAAGCCTATGATCCTGTAACCTCCCATAAAAAGGATCTACGGTAGATTTTTGTAACAGAACGCGAATTATAAACCAGTTTTTAAACCCAATTGATGTAACAAATTTTTGCAATTTTAATCCCATAATAGCAAATCTATTAAAATAATAATTAAAAACAACAAATCTCATGACAAAAAGAAGAAGTGTGCTGACCCATCCAGCACACTTCTTCTTTTTCTGTTTTTTATATCTTTGTTCTTCCTCTGATCAATTTTTATCCTCGATGGCATTCTCCTCTTTCTTTCTGGGATCCCAGTTTGAAAGGAAGATATTCAGACCGAAGCCTAAAGCCAGGGCCCATGCGGATGCCCATGCAGTTCCCTGGGTTGCAAGCACAGCTGCCATAACACCTGCGATCATCTTGTCACGGTCTGTTCTGCAGTAATCCATACCGATCCTTGCACAGACAAAGGCCTGGAACATCAGAGTAATGGAGGAACCGACTCCGAAGATCGGACGGAAGAAGCTTACAACCGGAATGATCAGCACACTTAAAAACGTTGCAATACGGAAGGATGCCATACCGCCGATCAGAGACTTCATAGCTTTCTTTCCCTCTTTGTAACGAATGGAAACAGATACTGTCATTCCAACCCATAACGGACCGGAAAGCGGCGGGAACGGGGCAATGACGGAAAGGATCAGGTTCCTGATGCCGCTGACCAGGTTGGAGCGGCTGGAATTGAAATCAATGTACTCATCATCTCTGGACTGGCGTGCCTCTGTAACCAGTGTCTCTGTGGTAACAAAATCACCAAATGCGATAACATAGCATACAAGTGCCAGAGGAAGCGCTTTGACAAACATGGAGACCGGCGGGATTCCCACACCAAAGATACTTACCTGTGAGATGATCTCTTTGAACTGTGGGATCTTGATAAAGGTTCCCAGCTCCAAACCAGGCGCATCCAGTTCTCCTACAAGAAGACCTACCACCATGGCGATCAGATACGGGAAAAGGTTTCCATACCTGGCAACAAGATCCAGGAATTTGTTGTTCTTTCTCTTCTCCTGATATTTATCTGAAAAGCTGATCAGGATCAGAAGGCCTACACCGGCAACGATCGCCAGCGGATACTTATGCATGTTGCCGCCCTCTCCCAGCTGTCCTGCCATAACCGTCACCGGCGCAGCAAGAAGGATACCACCCTTAACAGAATTTGGTACTGCATGGACAAATTTATCCGCAAGCTTGGTGATGCCCATAAATATGAACACGAGACCAACCAGCATCTGCAGGGCGATCATTGCCTGGATACGTTCTTTTCCCATAGGGAAGCCTTCCAGGAATACGATCGTCAGCGGAAGGGTCGGTGTGATCCATCCCGGTACAACCGGATCACCAAGTAAGCTGTGTAGCATATACAGCATGGTCTCTATGATCACACAGCTCCATGCCAGCTCATAAGGCAATCCCAGATATTGTTCCAGATAAGGAACCGCCGCCAGTGCCGTAACCCCGAGGATCAGGCCCTGGATAAACTCTACGGACTCAATTTTATAGTGAATAAACGGAAAACGAATCTGAAATGGCCCAAACGGAATGTAGGGCAGTTCGTTTTCTCTTCGCTGTCTTGCTGCACGTGCCATAACGATTCTCCTTTGTCGTTTTTTTTGATAATACATATATAGTATCTTTTATTTTGTAAGTTTGTTAATTAACAAACATTTTCAAAAACGGTAAAGTCCAATCCGGGAATTGTTCCCGAATTGGAACTTTGTTTTGCACAGATTCAGTCATCTTTGTCTGTATCCATACAATGATTCACTTTTTTTACTGTAGTCAAACGGATATTCACCCCAAGGGATTTCCTTGATTCAGTCAAGCCTCTTTTCCACGGTTCATCTTAACGAACAGTGCAAGAAGGATTCCTATGAATGTCACTGCCATATTGAGAAGCAGGATCATTCTCGGAGCACTGGTTCCGGCAGTCTTTGTAATGTAGCCGGCCAGTGTCAGAATGGTGTAGTTCGCAACGCTGGATGCGATCATGACCATGGATGTTGCAGTTCCCTTGTTTTCCGGGAAGAACTCCGCAGTTGTGGAAACAGCCAGCTGAAGCACACCGCCTGCGCCTGCAAAACCGATCACAAATCCACCGATAAGACAGATTGTCGGATTCTGGATAAAGTAGCAAAGTCCCAGCATGATGAAAGAGATCAGTGGATAAATGATCAGGATATTGATCTCCTTCAGTCCTTTTTTGATAAATACAGAGGAACACAGGATTGCTGCAAAGGTTCCTACTGCATAGAATGACTGGATTTTGGAAGGATCACTTAAGTTATAAAGCTTTCCGAGCTCCTGGTTACAGTTCAGCCACAGCATGAATGTAGAAGAGCTTGTAAATCCGATGAGGATTGCTGCAAGAGCTGCAGGAGTGATCTTTAATTTTGCTTTTTCTTTCTTTACTGTACCTGCTGTATTTCTCTCCGGGAATGGCAGGAACAGAATCAGGATTCCATCGATAAAGATCGCAGCACCTGCAACAATAAAAATGGTTCTGTAGGACATATTCGCCGCTGCTACAAATCCGATGAGGAAAGGAAGCAGAAACTGGCTGATACACATGGAGAATTTTGTAAACAGGTTCGCTACAGAAGGATTGTTTACATAAATCTCCATACATGTCGGGCTTACGCAGGTGTCCAGGAAGGAGTTTGCGATACCGCCTACAATGGCAAAGGCGTAGGCAACTCCCATAGACGGAGCAAATGCGATTCCCATAAAGTATGCTGCATAACAGATCACGCCGATGATTCCGCTTAATCTGCGTCCGAATTTGTCGGACAGGGGACCGGAAAACGGAAGAGAGATCAGTCTTCCAAGTCCAAGTGCGGCAATTACAGATACTACCATGCTGACATCCATAGTTCCATCACTTAAAGCCTTTGCTCCCCAGTGAGCCGCAAGCTCCGGCTTGTACTGACCCATGATGGAAGCTCCGATTCCATGGATGAAATATGTAAAATACAGTGCGATAGAAGTAATCACTAAATTTTTCTTACCTGTCTGGCTCATTTTTCTTATTTCCCTTCGTTCTCAGCCTGGAATTTCTGGTACTCATCTGTCGGCATCTCAAGACCTGTGTAAAGCTTGTAAGATGCTGCACCCTGCCACAGAAGCATTCCTTTTCCGCCTACCGCAAGCTTCACGCCTGCTTCTTTTGCTTCTTTTACCATCTTTGTCTCGGCCGGATTGTATACGCAGTCAGCAACAACAAGATCCTTATGGAACATGGATTTATCAACCAGTGTGATGTCATCATGTGGTTTCATTCCTGCAAGTGTTCCGTTCGCGAGGATATCTGCGTTTGCGATCTCTTCTCTCAGTTTATCCTGATCGTCAAGGCAATATACGCTTACTTTGCAGTCCGGTACTTCTTTTGCAAGCTTCTCAGCAGTTCCTTTTGCTCTGTCAAGGAATGGATCGTCAGGGTTGAAGATCGCGATGGATGCTGCTCCGTCAAGGGCACACTGTACAGTCAGAGCTGTAGCTGCTCCGCCTGCTCCGAGGACTACCATCTTTTTGCCCTTTACATCAACACCGTGCTCTTTCAGGTTGCGGACAAATCCGATACCGTCTGTGATATGTCCAACAAGTTTTCCATCCTCATTTACGATGGTGTTTACAGCACCGATGATCTTTGCTGCCGGTGAAAGCTCGTCTACACACTGAGCTACTTTGTTCTTGCAAGGCATGGTTACATTGCAGCCTCTCATTTTGAACAGACGCATTGCATCAAGAGCTGCCGGAACCTGATCCTCTTTGATATCAAATGCCATGTAAGCATAGTCCAGGTTATGGTACTGGAAGCTGAAGTTGTACATAGCCGGGGATCCGGAATGTCCTACAGGGCTTCCGATCAGTGCAAGTAAACCAGTTGTTCCTTTAATTCTCTGTTCCATTTCTTTTTACCTCCTGCATTTTCCCCTGTCAGACACCGGATATATTTTCTCCGGTGTCTGACAGGTCATCTTTTTAATTTTTGTACTGTCCGGTTTATTGGATAGATTGGCAGATCAGATCCTGGAAGCTACCTCATAAGCCTCTTTTGTTGCATCCAGTGCACGTCTTGCACGGATAGCATCTCCGATCACATGTGTCTCAGGTACAAGGTCTTTGATCTTCTCTTCCAGAGGATTGTAGTTGCGGAATCCCATGGAAAGGATCACAGAATCATATCCTCTTGACTCGTGACGTACTCCGTCAGCGGTCTCATATTCTACCCCGTCTTCATAGAATTTGCATACCTTTGCTCCGGTGATCTCCTTGATTCCGTAGTCCTCGAAATCCTTCATCAGATATACTCTGTGCTCGTGGATCACGTCTGCACCTACGGTATCACGGAACTCGATAACAGTTACATCATGCTCCTGCTCGCCTAAAAATGCAGCTGTCTCGCATCCAACCATTCCACCGCCGACAACGAGAACCTTTTTGCCTGCTGCTCTCTTGCCATCCAGAAGGTCAGAGCCGTGGATGATAGCCGGATTGTCGATTCCCTCGATCGGAAGGATCAGAGTCTTGGAACCGGTGGCAATGATCACGCTGTCCGGCTTCTCTTCTTTGATAAGCTCCGGAGTTACCTCACAGTTCATCACGATCTTAACGCCATCCTTCTGGCAGCGATGGATGTAGCTACGGATCATGTTTGTGATGTCACCTTTTCCCGGCGGATATGCAGCAAGTCTCATGTTTCCGCCGAGAACATCTCCTGCCTCATAAAGCGTTACCTCATGTCCTCTCTCTTTTGCGATAAATGCAGCGGAAAGTCCTGCAACACCGCCACCGATAACCATAACCTTCTTCGGCTCTTCCGCTTTCTCAAGCGGCTCTGCCTCATGACCCAGGAATGGGTTTGTCAGACAGCATACCGGATTTCCTGCATACATGTTTGCAACACAGCCCTGAAGACAGGCGATACAAGGAGTCATATCCTCAAGACGCTCTTCCTGTGCTTTCTTCGGCATAGCCGGATCTGCAAGGCTCTGACGTCCGAATGCTACAAGGTCTGCTCTTCCTTCTTTTACCATCAGCTCTGCGAACTGTGGCTCTGTATAACGTCCAACTGTGATCACCGGAATATTTACCGCACGTTTGATCTCCTCAACCTCTGCTGCAGAGAATCCACCGTGGATAACAGTCGGTGCCCACATAAACTCATCCTTGATATGAACGGCACGGGATACATGGAGTCCGTCCAGTCCGCAGCTTTCCAGATATGCTGCGATCGCTGCACTGTCGTGGACATCAAGTCCGCCCGGAACCTCGTCTGCACAGTTGATTCTTGCAAGAACTGCAATTTTTCCCTGTGTTGCTTTTTTAACTTCCTCGATGATCAGACGGGAGAAACGCATACGGTTCTCAAAGCATCCGCCAAACTCATCCACTCTCTTGTTTGTTCTCGGAGAAAGGAAGGTACTTACCAGATAACCGTGTGCCATATGGATCTCAACAGCATCTGCTCCTGCTTCCATTGCTCTTCTTGCTGCCTCACCGTAGCCTTTGATCAGCTCATAAACTTCCTCAGTTGTAAGCTGCTTCGGAATATCACGGCCGCACACTGACGGGATACTGGTTGCTGCTGTGATCGGTGCTCCTGCGTTCTTTGCATTTCCTTCCGGACCTGCGTTCTGAAGCTGGATGGACACCTTTGCTCCTTCTGCATGACATCCGTCGATAACCTTGCGGAAGCTCTCGATCGTAGAGTCGTCATAAAGACATGGTTTACGCGGGCCGCCCTTTGCGCCCTTGTGAACTACAGTAGCCTCGATGGTGATCAGACCAAATCCGCCTTTTGCTCTTTCTCTGTAATATGCAGCGGACTGCTCACTCATTGTTCCGTCTGTGTTTGCAAAGTTATTTCCCATTGGCGGAACAACAAAACGATTCTTTACTGTCATAGGACCGATCTCGATCGGCTGAAACATCGCATTGAATTTCATATGCGTTCTCCTTTCCTTTGAAACAATCTTTTTGTTTCTTTCACGGTAACGCCCTGTCACCGGTATGACGTCGGAAACAGGGGCCCGTCTGAAATATTAGTTTCTTATATTAATTACAGTACTTCCGGCCAAGCCTCTTCCAGTACCTTCTTTGTGTTCTCATATGTATGTTTTGCAGCATACTCGATACCTTTTTCAAGGTTTGCATCGCTGATAACCTCTACGCCGATGGCATTTGGTCTGATGCCTTTTTCTTTGATCATTTTTACGAACGGTACTGTTGTTCCGATTCCTGTTCCAGGAGCAAGACGGTCATGCATGGACTCATCTCTTAAGATCGTTGTTGCATATGGTCTTTCCCATACATCGTTGATCTGGATGGATACGATCTTGTCTGCCGGGATTCCCTCAAGTACGGAAAGCTCGATCGGCTGGTTTGCTCTTACCCAGTGCCATGTATCAAGGATCAGTTTCGCATTCTCGCAGTCAGCAGCTTTTACAACAGCCCAGCCCTTTTTCACATCCGGGATTCCGCTGTATGGCATTGGCTCAACACCGATGATGTATTTGCCTGCTCTGTGGCAAAGCTCACGAAGCTTCTGTGCTGTGTACTCTACGGAATAGTTCTCCATCAGTCCGCAGTTGATCTGTTTTACGTTAAATAATTCACACATATGGAAGCAGAGCTGTTCTTTGTATTTCTGCTCATAGGAACGATGCTCCTCTGCCCACTGCACGATGTACTCAACCTCTGTTACCTTCATGTCATATTTATCCAGGATTGCCAGGATATCCTCGTCGAAAAGTCCCTCATTCAGGGCATCTACGTAGGTTTCTGCTCTCAGGCCGATTCCCTCATAGCCAGCCTCTTTGGCAGCTTTTACACGGTCCTCAAATTTGCACTGATCTCCCATTGTCCAGGAACTGATTGTGATTGGAAATTCTTTTGACATGATAATTCCTCCTGAAAATTTAAATAATTTTATTTGTTTTTTTTAAATTATTTTGTATCTTTTTTCTATAAGCATTATATAACTTTGTTAAATACAAAACAAATTGATTGTACCAGGAGAATCCATAGATTTTATCAATATATCATGTTATACTATATAAAACATATTCAGCCGTATTGCCGCCGTCACTGCATACGGCCCGGCAAATCTCTTATGTCTGTCAGACTTACCGGGGATCTGTTCGAAGTAAAACATTCAGATAAACTTACGAAAGGAGTATTAAAAAATGAATCTGTATCATCTTCGCTATTTCGTGACACTGGCTCATCTGGAACATTATACAAAAGCTGCGGATGTTCTGGCCATCACACAGCCCAGCCTAAGTCACGCGATCTCTTCTCTGGAGGAAGAGCTTGGAGTGAAATTATTTGAAAAAAACGGACGGAATGTTTCTCTCACCAAATATGGCAAGTCTTTTCTGGAGGATGTGGAACAAACCCTGAACCGGCTGGATTCCTCCGTAAACGGTCTCCAGCTTGCAGGAAAGGGAGAAGGACAGATCGATGTGGCTTTTCTCAGAACTCTGGGTGTTGACTTTATGCCAAAGATCATCCGCAGCTTTCTTAATGCCAATAAGGGAAAACAGATCCATTTCAATCTGTTCTGTGATAAGGTTCTTACCGGCGATATCCTCACCGGACTGAAAGAGAAGAAATACGATATCGGCTTCTGTTCCAAATTTGACGACGAACCACTGATCGAATTTATTCCGGTTGCCAAGCAGGATCTGGTCGTCATCGTTCCGCCGGAACATCCTCTTGCTGAGAAATCCGAGATCCATCTGGAGGAAACGCTTCCATACAAGCAGATCATCTTCAAGAAGAGAAGCGGTCTCCGCCAGATCATTGACCAGTTATTTAAGAGCATTGGTCAGTACCCGGATGTGGCTTTTGAGATCGATGAGGATCAGGTTGCCGCAGGGTTTGTTGCCAATGATTTCGGCATCTGCATTGCACCGGATATCCCGATCCTGCACTCTCTGAACCTTAAGATCCTGCCCCTTGTCTCTCCAAGCTGGCAGCGGAATTTCTACATGGCCATGCTGAAGGATGTATACCATCCGCCGGTCGTGGAAGCCTTTAAGAAATTTGTGATCGAGGAAACCTCGAGGGAGATTTTTTATAAGACCAATTAAACGATCTGTTCATCTGCAAATATATGGTCCGGATCTTTTATATCATAAAGGACAGCTGTCCGATCTCCGTTCTGTTTCTGTACGGTTTATCGGACAGCTGTCCCTTTTATATGTAAAACTATTCTGTTTTATGATCAGCAGTTATTTATTTGCCTCTGCCTCACGAAGTCTGTGGATCAGCTCCTCGCAGATCTCAAGCTCACTCTTTCCGTCTGTCTCAACAACTATATCTGCTGCTGCCTCATATTTCGCGCGACGTTTTTCCAACAGATCAGCGATAAATGAAACATTTTTGTTGTTCTCAAGTAAAGGACGGTCATGATTATCCTTTACACGTTCCAGAATAGTTTCCGGCTTTGCAGTCAGAAGTACAACACGGCCATTTTTTTTCATCTCGGTAACATTGCGCTCCCGCATCGGAACACCACCGCCACAGGATACTACAACATTCGATCTGGACTGCATCTCGATCAGAAGATTTGTCTCGAGCTCACGGAAATACTCTTCACCGTAAGTCTCAAAGATATCGGAAATGCTCATTCCCTGTCTCTCCACGATACACTGATCCATCTCCACAACATCCATGGCAAGAACATTCTTCAGATAATCGGAGATCGTAGATTTACCAGCTCCCATAAATCCGATCAGGAAGATATTATAATTGAAAAGATTTCTGGACTGGATCCTTTTACTGTTCTGTGTGATGCTTGCAAAAACATCATTGACCTCTTTCTTATGACGTCTGCCTTCCATTCTGGCTTCCAGCCATCCTTTCTGCTTCGCCTCCTGTTCCGGCTGAAGTACCGGAAGATCGTTAGCTTCCTTGTATACCATGATGTCCTCTACGATCCTGTTTCTCATAAGGAGTGCGTCCAGGATGATCTCATCGCACTGTCCAAGGCTTTCTCTTAATACTTCTAACTGGTTCATAATATCTCCTTTACTTCGTTCATTTTATTACGGATTTCCGTCATCACTTTATCACTTTAAATCAAGTATCTGTCCTTATTATACCAACTGGTCATTTTTATCTCAACCCAAATTTTCATTGAATTTACGCATGTGATCTATAGATTATTTTTATAATTTTTAGGCACGGCAAAGATATCTGACGCAGGACTTCACGCTATGATGGACTGGATTGTTTGCAGTAATTTATGGAATTGCTATAGTATTCACGCCAGGATCTGTGTCAAAAAAATCTCCGCCCTATTATAGAAGCAGAGATTTTTTACAGAAATTTTATCACCAAGATTCTACTGTATCACTTCATAGATCCGGTAATGCTTGTATATATAATCCCGGAACTGCTCCACAAGCGCACTTGGATACCGGTTTTTCATCATTCCCATGTATATGTAACGACGGCAGTGCAGATTCTCAATATTTAAGATTTTCACAGGAAGTGTATGGATCACCGGTACATCCGGCACAATGCCTACACCAAATTCCTCCGCCACCATACCTGCCAGTGCACCATCCTCTTCTACCTCAAAGGCCGTCTCCGGTGAAAGTCCTTCCTTTTCGAAAAGCTCCCGGATCACAAAATACAGTCCGCTTGCAGGGGTAAAGGTCACCTGCGGATACTGCCCCAGCTCTTTTATGGTCACTGAATTTCGGTCTGCAAGAGCATGGTTCTCAGGCACTACAGCCACCAGCTTTTCTTCTGACACCGGCACAAAGCTGATCTCCTTCTCACCCTCTGCCCGGGAACAGAAGATCACGTCGAATTTCTCTTCTTTCAGACCCCGGATCAGACTTCCGGTAGCTGCATTCTGAAAACGGAAATCAATCTTCTTCCCCTCCTGTTCATTAAGGAAGCCCCGGACAAGCTCCGGGATAAATCTGCGTCCCTGGGTATGGATATACCCGATGGAAATACTTCCTCCCGGAATCCTTGCCGCTTCCTGTATCCTCTCCACACCAAGATTCAGGATATGTAAGGAGTCCTGCACATATTTCAGAAACATTTCCCCGTATTTGGTCATGGTCACATTTCTTCCGTGACGCTCAAAAAGTGGAACCTGCAGTTCCTTTTCAAGGTTGGAGATCGCATGGCTCAGACTTGGCTGGGTTATATCCAACCGCTTGGCTGCTCTGGTATAATTTTCGATCTGGGCAAGAGTCACAAAATATGTGAGCTGATTTAAGTTCATATGTCAAAAAATCCTTTCTTTCCTCCGCGCGAGAGACTTTCAGGCAGGTAAGCTCAGACACCTCGCTGCCTGGTCTGTTTCACACTCCAAGGCTCAGGAGTTCTTTTCCCGCCGCAAGTCTCTCATAAAACTGCTCATAAAAATCCCGCTTCTCATCATAAGGCTTCCTGTAAAACTGGTTTACCACATACATGTTCAGGTTTCGGATCAGATCACTGTCCTCGCTCTCATAGAGAACCGACTGGACATCCAGAAGAAAATAATGCCAGTCACAGACAAATTTTTCGTAATTTCGAAAATCCGGAGTATCTACCCATTTCCGGACCTTGATCTTACTGCGGCTGGTCTTTTTGCACTCGTGGATCTGAAGGATGTATTTAAAACCACCGTCCTCATAGTATCTTCCCAGCGGGAACAAACGGCAGAAGCCCGGACGGAAACTGTGGATGGAGCATCTTCCGTTGCCATTCAGAAATACGCATCGTTCCTCTGCCCCTGTCATCCTAAGATGCGGCAGAATATTTCCGTCTGTGACGCCAAGCTCTATTTTTCCGGCAAGCAGCTGGTCCACACTTAAGTGAAGTCCCTGACTTAACCGCCATACATCCAGCGGATCCAGTACAACAGAATCTCCCATTCCCGTACAGCAGTCAAAACAGCCCTTACAGTCCTGACAGTCTGCCTTTACCATGTCATTTGCCTCGTATAAACGACCGTCGGAAATTTCCTCCAGTGTAACCTCCCGCCGCATTAGACAAGTGCCTCCAGTCCTGTAACTCCCCAGTCCTCAGCCAGGCTTTTCAACCCGTCCAGGATCTCCTCCCTGGAATAATCGTGATCATCCAGGTAATCTACGTCCATATCATTGAGATGCAGATAAAAGGTAAGGGCAAGCTCCAGATAATCCGGATCATCTTCCTCCATGTTCATAAGAAGCTCATTTTCCGCTCCGTTGATGTCACCCTCATCAGCAAGTCCGATAACCTTCTTAAAAAGCTGGTCTGCCTCTGTATAATCTGCCTCTGCTGCAGGAAGTGTATACTGCGGCATATCTCCCTTAAGAAGAAGTCTTGTGATCAGTCTTGCGATATCCTGAATATTTCCTGACATTCTGTCATCCTGTAATCCCAAATCGTTTTCCTCTCTTTCTGCTGTCCTGTTCTGCCAGACACATTTCTCCGACCGACGTATCTGCATCCGGTCCTCCGCTCATCCGAACCCCGGATATCTGGACAGGCAATTTATTTAATCCAGTTTAATTCCTGACAACGCCTGTGCAAATGCATTGTTCACCGGCTCATTGGCCTCTTTCTGCTGTTTCTTAAGATAACGCTGCACATCACGCTTATTCACACCTGCACCCTCTTTGGCTCGTCTTGCCTGGAAGGATGAAAGCTTTTCTTTATAGCCGCACTGACATACAAAGGTCTCTTCTTTTCCCTTCAGAAGCATCTCCATACGCTTATGGCATTTCGGACAGCGCGCATTGGTGGTCCTGGATACTGTCTCTCTGTATCCGCATTCCCGGTCCTCGCACACCAGCATTTTGGCATTCTTTCCGTTGACTGCCAGGAGATGTTTGCCGCAGTTAGGGCACTTCTTGTTTGTCATATTGTCATGGCGGAAGGTTCCCTGTCCGCCTTTGATCTCATCTACGATCTCACAAGCATATTTACGGATCCCTGTGAGGAATTTATCCTGACGGAGCTTTCCGTTTGCAATATCACTGAGCTTCATCTCCCAGTCTGCGGTAAGCTCCGGCTTTTTCAGTTCTTCCGGAACCAGCTCCAGAAGCTGTTTCGCCTTGGAGGTAATGTAGATCTCATTGCCTCTTTTTTCCATCATAAAGCTGTTGAAAAGCTTCTCGATGATGTCCGCTCTTGTGGCTACCGTTCCAAGTCCACCGGTCTCACCAAGGGTTTTTGCCGCTTTTTTGTCGTGGCTTTCCATAAAATGAACCGGATTTTCCATGGCACCAAGAAGTGTGGCCTCTGTAAATCTGGCCGGTGGTTTTGTTTTGCCTGCTGTAAGAGCTGCTCCTTCCACTGTAAGTATCTGACCTTCCGTAAGCTCCGGAAGCTTCTGGTCTTTCAGCTTATCACCGGATTCCTCTTCATCCTCATCCTGCCAGCCGCCTTCATAAACCTCTCTCCACCCTGCACTTTTTATAATACGTCCGCTTGCAGCGAAAGTTTCTCCTGCTGCAGTTCCTTCCATGCTTACCTGCTCATATACAGCCGGCGGATACAGCACGCTCAGGAAACGGCGTACTACCATATCGTAAATCTTCCGTTCCTCGTTGGTCATATGATCCAGCTGTACAAACTGTTCTGTAGGAATGATGGCATGATGGTCACTGACTTTTTTGTCATCCACAAAGCCAGCACTGATCTGGATCGGTTTATTGACCAGCGCACCGGCAAGTTTTCGATAAGGACCTGTCCCGCATGCCTGAAGACGCTCTTTAATGGTAGGAACTACATCTTTTCCTATATATCTGGAATCCGTTCTTGGGTAGGTAAGGACTTTGTGGTTCTCGTAGAGCCTCTGCATGATATTCAGAGTTTCCTTTGCAGAAAAGCCGTATTTCTGATTGGCTTCTCTCTGAAGAGTGGTCAGGTCATAAAGCCCCGGCGCATAGGTCTTCTTCGGCTTTCTGGAAACCTTTGTTATGGTAAGGTTGCTTTTTCCTGCCTTTGTCTGGATCTCCTGGGCACGCTCCTTCTTAAAGGTGCGGAGGCTTCCGCTTTTTCCGTCACGCCAGGTCCAGCGTACATTTCCCGCCTGCAGAGTGATCCCGTAATAATCCTCCGGCTTAAATTCCCGGATTTCCTGCTCTCTTCTTGCGATCATGGCAAGGGTGGGGGTCTGCACACGTCCGCAGGAAAGCTGGGCATTATATTTACAGGTCAGCGCTCTGGTCCCGTTCATTCCCACCAGCCAGTCCGCCTCCGCCCTGGCCTGTGCCGCACGGTAAAGATCATCATAATCATGGCCGTTTTTAAGGTGGGCAAAGCCGTCACGGATTGCTTTGTCCGTTACGGATGAGATCCACAGACGCTTAATAGGTTTATGGCAGTCTGCCTTTGCAAGGATCCACCTTGCTACCAGTTCTCCCTCACGTCCGGCATCTGTGGCAATGATGATCTCCCCGATATCCTTCCTGTAAAGCTGGGTTTTCACCGCATTGTAC
Organism: Blautia sp. RTP21359st1_E11_RTP21359_211015; assembly: GCF_040910705.1. Lineage (NCBI taxonomy): Bacteria > Bacillati > Bacillota > Clostridia > Lachnospirales > Lachnospiraceae > Blautia > Blautia sp. RTP21359st1_E11_RTP21359_211015. The sequence continues at coordinate 4,121 of NZ_JBDGAB010000031.1, read as the reverse complement.
TGCTTGGAGGTCTGGCGTATCACCACCAGTTTCATTTTCTCCGGCATCATGGGAAGCGTGGAAAGCTCCCATTTGGTATATTTTTTATCGTATTCTTCCGGATCTGCCAGTGTTACCAGATGTCCCAGGGCCCAGGTCACTACATAGGCTTTTCCTTCCAGGGTTCCGTTCCCCTTCTGACTGCAGTGGAGGACTCTGGCAATGTCTCTGGCAACGGATGGCTTCTCCGCAATTACTAATGATTTCATATTTTTTTCTTTCACCTCTTACTCTTTGGAGCCTGTTTCCTAATGGCTCCGGGGTTCAACTATTATAGCATGAAAAAAGCACTTCGTCCAGAAAAGGGCCGAAGCCTTTTTCCGTCGAAATGCTCTTTACTTTCATATTACTCTCAGCAGCTGTTCATGCACATTTTCCACTGATCTTATAGCCCACTCCACGAACTGTTTCCACCAGATCTCCTGCCGGGCCAAGCTTCTGGCGAAGGGTACGGATATGTACATCTACGGTTCTGCTCTCCCCATCGAATTCATATCCCCAGATCTGATTTAAAAGCTGTGTTCTGGAAAGAACCGTACCACTGTTTTTCAAAAGGAGACAAAGCATCTCGTATTCTTTCAGTGTCAGATTCACAGGCTCCTGATCAACAGTTACCTCATGTCTTCCCGGACATACATAAAGATTTTCCATACGATACTCCTCTGCGCCATTGTCCTCTGCTCTCCGAAGAAGGGCACGTACCCTGGAGATCAGTTCCATCATGCGGAACGGCTTCGGAATGTAATCATCTGCACCGCTGTCCAGACCTACCACGGTATCAAACTCACTTCCTTTTGCAGTAAGCATGATCACCGGAAGTTTCCGCACATCCGGACGGATACGGATTTTTTTTAAAATAGACAGTCCGTCTTCCTCCGGAAGCATAATGTCCAGAAGCACCAGTGAAGGCAGTTCTTTTTCCAGCGCTTTCCAGAAAAGTGATGGCCGTTCAAAACCCTGTGCCTCCAGACCCTGACTGTTTAATGTATATACAACAAGTTCACGGATACTTTCATCATCTTCCACAAGATATATCATAATTTTCCTCCAGCTTCATTTTTCATCTGATACGTGCAAGTATAAAGTGCATTCGTAAAATCCAACATAGAAAAAAGGTTAAGTTTATGTAAAATATAGAAATCCTTAAGAAATTTTAATTTGTAAAAGCCGAACGTCAATGTTATGATAAAGCAGAGAGTTGTTTGGAGGTTTTTTATTATGTATTCTTTTATTGTGAATCCCAATTCAAGATCCGGTGAGGGACGTAATGTCTGGAACCGGCTTCGCAGCATCATGGAAAGTCAGGGGATCTCATATCAGTATTTTCTCACAGAATATGTGGGACACGCCACAGTACTGGCACGAAGGATCAGTGTTGCCGGAACACCGGAGAATCCGGTAACTCTGGTAACAGTAGGCGGTGACGGCACTATTTATGAAGTACTTACCGGGATCATCGATCTGTCTTCGGTTGTTTTCGGATTTATCCCGGTCGGGTCCGGCAACGATTTCTGCCGCAGTATGGGCCTGCCCTTTGATCCTTTTGAAGCGCTTCGCTCTATTCTTGAGAACAGACGGACCATTTTCATGGATGTTCCTGTTCTCCACCTTGGCAGCCATTCCTACCGTTTCGGCATCAGTGCAGGAATGGGCTACGATGCGGCAATCTGTCAGGAAGTCCTGATCACACCTGGCAAAAAATTTCTCAACCGTCTCCATATGGGTAAACTCATCTACCTTATGGTGGCACTGAAGCAATTTCTCTTCCTTACTCCGTCCCCGGTCACGATAACACTTGACGGGAACAAGCCACAAACCTTCAGCAGGACTTGGTTTGCGGCTGTAATGAACCAGAAATATGAAGGCGGAGGCTTTAAATTCTGTCCAAACGCCAGTCCGGAGGATGGTTTACTGGATGTGATCGTTATTGAAGGAATCTCCAAGCTGAAAATGCTGTTCTGCCTGCCGAGCGCTCTCTGGGGAAAACATACCCGCATTCGCGGTGTACATATTTTACAGTGCAGGAACGTACATATTACAAGTGCCCATTCCCTTCCTGTGCATAAAGACGGAGAATCCGGCGGAATCCAGCGTGAATTTTCTGTGACCATTGAAAAGAAACCTTTAAAAATCATAATGCCTGTGTTATAGTAGCAGGTAGATACTTAACAAAAAAGAAGCTTAAGGCTGACATCAGCCATACCTCAAGAAAAGGAGCGGCAAAATGTTGAGTAAAATAAAAAAATACAGGCACGGTTTTATCATAGCGATCTATTTCGTTGCCTATCTTATCCTGTTTGGATATCTGGAGCAGCGGCCTGTACGAGCCTACCATGTTGTACATACTGTTTTTGATGATATGATCCCGTTCTGCGAGATTTTTATTATTCCGTACCTTTTATGGTTTCCATATGTGGTAATGACGGTTGTGTATTTCCTGTTTCGCAATAAGAATAAAAAGGAATATTTCCAGCTGATCTTCAACCTGATGATGGGAATGACGGTTTTCCTTGTTGTTTCCTACATCTATCCGAACGTTCAGTATCTCCGCCCTGCGGTATTCCCCAGAAGCAACATCTTTACACGACTGGTGGCTGAGATCTATCGGACAGATACTCCCACCAATATCCTGCCAAGTATCCATGTATTTAATTCCCTGGCTGTTTATTTTGCCATTCATCACTGCCAGGCACTAAAAGACAGGAAATGGCTTCAGCGAGGAGCTTTGATCCTTTCTGTTCTGATCATCCTGTCCACCATGTTTATCAAGCAGCATTCTGTGATCGATGTATGTCTTGGCACCACACTGGCACTGTTCGGACATCTCCTGTTCTATCCACAGAGAGTGGATGATTACGAGGAACAGCGTTCTCTATCCCATATGCGTAAGAAGAAGCCGGAACAGAATTTATAAAAAAAAGCCCCGTTGGGGGCTTTTTTTTAATTAAATCCATAAAACTTCTGACAGATCTTATAGGCTGCCACAAACATCTTTCTTCCACCTCTTCCGGGAAGATTGGACACCCTTCCGAAGAGACTTCTCCGAAGCTTCCGGTACAGTCCCATATTCTGGTCTTTGATGTAATCCTGCAGCTCCTGTTTTTTATCCAGGCATTCCTGCGTTGCAGCTCTTACCAGCATGATCGAAGAAACGGTTGTGATGATATCCAGATAGCTGAACATATAAGCACGAAGTCTGCGGTTGCTCACATTAGCCTTCAGATAGGCGTCCACCATCAGTTTGTTTACACGGATCTGCTGATCGATACGCTTGATCATCACTTTCTCATTGACAGACTGATCATCTCTTCCAATAAAATATCGATAGAAATTTACATCCAGATAATAGAGATTTTTTACATAGGGAAGCGGCTCAAACGCAAACAGGTTATCTACGTAGAACGTATGCTTCGGAAGCTCCATTCCACAGTCATGGAGAAGTTTTGTACGGTATATCATGGAATGCATAAGGAGATACTGGCCTTTTTTCATGTGGCGTACCTCATCCCATCCGAAAATCTGGTTTGTCGGAAAACAGTGTCTGTACTGCATGATCTTTTTGCGGGTAGCTCCCTGCTTCTCATAAACGAAATTACTGATGAGAAGATCCACGGTCTCAGCCCCACGTGTCAGTTCATAAAGTGTTTTCAGGACCTCATAGTAGGCGTCCTGATTTACCCAGTCATCACTGTCCACAACCTTGAAATAAAGTCCTGTTGCGTTTTTGATCCCTGTGTTGACTGCCTGTCCATGGCCGCCATTTTCCTGATGTATGGCTTTTACGATAGTTGGATATTTCTCGGCATAATCATCTGCGATCTCGGCAGTACGGTCACTGGAGCCATCATCTACAATGATGATCTCCACTTCCTCTCCTCCGATCAGCAGGGAATTGATGCATTTTGACATATAAGCCTCTGAATTATAGCATGGTATTGCTACGCTCAAAAGTTTCATGAGTTTTCCTCCTTCATATATCTGGTGTATGCGCGAAACGCAGATGGTATTGCATATTTTTTATCGGATTCTCTCTTATCCACAAACAGGAACTCCCCCTGCGGTGCTTCTTCCAGAGAGGATAC
>NZ_JBDGAB010000030.1:0-44765 GCF_040910705.1 Blautia sp. RTP21359st1_E11_RTP21359_211015 | reverse complement strand
GAGCGAAGAAACGGTATACTGCAAACGCAATACCGGCAACAGCTGCAACAGCACCGATGATCGCCAGTACCCAAAGGACTGTGTTCTTATCTTTCTCTTCTTCTTTTTTCTTCAGTGTTGCAAGCAGTTCTTCAAGCTTTGTTGTATTTAAATTCATAACACTGCACCATCCTTTCTTTCTGTTCGGCTGTACTGTCTGACAGTAAACCGGCAGCACAGCAAAAATATTCTATCACTGTACCGACCTTTCCTAAGTGTTCTTATTATACCACCATATGTCTGATTTTACCATAACTTACGCAAATTTTAACAGGAACATTCCGGAATAATGTTATTTGCAGCTGCTTCGAAATATTTTCACAAAATATATGCAAAACGGCCATTTCATTTTCAGATCTTCTTCAGTTTGGCAAAACCTGCGAACATTTTTTTCACACCGACTTTGTCAAAATCTACCGTTACCTCGTAATCCCGGCCGCCTTCTACAATATTCTTCACGATACCAACTCCGAATTTCACATGGCGCACGGTATCACCGACTCCGTAATCCAGCTTCGCTGCCTTGGTAACGGTGAAATCCTTCTTCTGAAGGCTTGTTTTTGCCTGGAAATTCATTTTCATCTGGGCATAGGCGCTTTTCGGAGATACGATATCATCTACCCTGGGCTTTTTCTCCTGAATGGTATGTCCAAGATCTACCAGCTCCCGTGGAACCTCCCTTACAAAACGTGACACACGGTTATACTGAGTCTCCCCACGGATCATCCGCTGTTTTGCACAGGTTAAGGTCAGTTCCTTCATGGCACGGGTGATCCCCACATAACAGAGCCTTCGCTCCTCCTCGATATCCGACGGATCACCGGACCAGATGGAAGCATACCCCGGAAAAACACCGTCCTCCATTCCCACGATAAATACATTTGGGAATTCCAGTCCCTTGGCACTGTGAAGGGTCATCAGCAGCACATAATCCTGATCCGGATCAACAGAATCGATATCTGCCACCAGTGCGATCTCCTCCAGAAATGCAGAAAGTGTTGCCGGCTGTCCGGCCTCCTCCATGGCTTCCTGGAAGGATTCTGTCTTGGAGATCAGCTCATCGATATTTTCGATCCTCGCCTGGGCCTCCTCCGTTTTCTCTGCCTCCAGTTCCTTCACATAACCGGTAAGCTCAATGACCTCTTCCAGGGTTTCACGGACTGTATAGGCCTCTGCCTTACTTTTCAGTCCCTGGATAAAGGATACAAAATCATTGATCTTTCCTGCTGCCCTGCCAATGGACGGTACTTCCTCCACCACGCGGAGCGCATCGTAAAAGCTCAGGTTCATCATATCCGCATAGTCCTGGACACGGCCGATGCTGGTGAGTCCGATTCCTCTTTTTGGCACATTTAAGATCCTGCGCACAGCCAGATCATCACTGGCATTGTCAATGGTCTTCAGATAGCTTAACAGATCCTTGATCTCTTTGCGGGCATAAAAATTCACGCCGCCGACAATCTTATAAGGAACATTTGCCAGGAGAAATTTCTCCTCAAAGAGACGGGACTGGGCATTGGTCCGATAAAGTACTGCACAGTCCTTGTACTGGAATTTCCCGTTGCGGCGCCCCTGGATGATCTCTCCTGCAACATACTCCGCTTCCTCAAATCCGTTGTTGAACTGACGGAAATGTACTTTATCTCCCTCTTCGTTCTCTGTCCAGAGGCGTTTTTCCTTACGCTCTGTGTTATTGACGATCACCTCATTGGCTGCATTGAGGATGTTCTGGGTAGAACGGTAATTCTGTTCCAGGCGCACCACCTTAGCCTCTGGAAAAACCTTCTCAAATCCTAAGATATTCCCGATATTTGCTCCACGAAAACGATAGATGGACTGATCATCATCACCAACCACACAGAGATTCTTGTATTTCTCAGCAAGAAGACTTACAAATTTAAACTGGGCAGTATTGGTATCCTGATACTCATCCACCATAATATATTTGAAACGTTCCTGATAATAGTCCAGGATATCCGGATTATGCTGAAAAAGCTCCACAGTCTTCACGATCAGGTCATCAAAATCCAGTGCATTGTTTCCCCGGAGGATAGACTGATATTCCTTATACATACCTGCAATCTTCCGTGCATCCGGATCGCCGCCCGCATTCAGCTCCATCTCTTCCGGTGTGATCAGTTCATCCTTGGCATGGGAAATCTCAGCAAGAACGCCTCGTTCCTTGTAGATCTTGGTATTGATATCAAACTTCCGGAAGATTTCCTTCATGACTGTTTTCTGGTCGTCGGCATCATAAATGGTAAAATTACTGCCAAAGCCCAGCACCTCAATATGTCTGCGCAGGATCCTCACGCAGGCGGAATGGAAGGTGGAGACCCATACGCTCTCCGCACCCATTCCCGCAATTTTATTCACGCGTTCCCGCATCTCACTGGCGGCCTTGTTGGTAAAGGTGATCGCCAGGATATTCCATGGGTTTACACCCTTTTCTTCCATTAAATAGGCGATCCTGTGGGTCAGCACTCTTGTTTTTCCGGAACCGGCTCCTGCGAGGATCAGAAGTGGTCCCTCTGTATGTACGGCAGCTTCCCGCTGCATAGGATTCAATGTGTCCAAAGCATCATGTATACTCATTTTGATCTCCATTTCTTTTTCCATATGAACAGTATCTTTATATACTATCATGACTTTACTTTCCGGTAAACCCACCTCTCTGAAAAAAAGTTTCTTTACAAGTAGTATTTAAAACTATATAATAGGGAGCAGAGGTGATAATGCGATGACAGAAAACGAAAAAGAAATGATGAACAGCATTTTTGCAAAAATTGCTGAGCTTGATTATATAAAACCCGATGAAATTCCCAATATTGCTCTTTACATGGATCAGGTCACAACCTTTATGGAAGATAATCTCGCTTCCACCAAGCGTCATGATGATGACAAGATCCTGACCAAGACCATGATCAACAATTACGCAAAGAACAAGCTCCTTCCCCCGCCGGAAAAAAAGCGGTATTCCCGGGAGCATCTGCTGATGCTGATCTTTATCTACTATTTTAAAAATATCCTCTCCATCAGTGATATCCAGACCCTTCTGGGACCGATCACCGAGAAATACTTCAAGTCCGTTACAGAAAAGGACATGACTTACATCTACCAGGAGGTTTTCAGTATGGAGCAGTCACAGATCCGTTACCTGGAAAAGGATCTTATGCGCCGTTTCAAAAGTGCCGGAGAAATTTTTGAGGACGCCGACCCGGAGGATAAGGAATTCCTTCACCAGTTTTCCTTTATCTGTCTTCTTAGCTTCGACGTATACATGAAAAAAATGATCATCGAAAACATGATCGACCACATGAATTCCTCAAAAGATACGGATTCCTCAAAAAAAGACAAATAATATCCGGAGCTCACATCCGGTCATAAACGTGCGTCGCCGGGCGCACCGAAAAAAAAGAGACAGACGCACGATCGCCTGTCTCTTTTTCATTACAGCATTATCCGTTATCATCACGGTATGGACGTAAGCCTTATTCTGCTTCGCCGCCCTGCTCCCCGTTATCCTTCTTCATACGTGCAAATACCATCTCATAACCATCATTTCCATAGTTCAGGGAACGGTTCACACGGCTGATCGTAGCTGTGGAAGCTCCTGTTTTCTCGGAAATATCAAGGTATGTACGCTTATCAGTAAGCATCTTGGCTACCTCGAAGCGCTGAGATAAAGAAAGCAGCTCATTGATGGTGCACACATCCTCAAAAAATGTATAACACTCTTCCTTGTCCTTCAGGCACAGGATCGCTTCAAAAAGATGATCCACAGCCTCCGTCCTGATTTTTTTGCTCATTGTTACGCTCCTTTAAAATACATGAATTTCGTCTAATACAATACTGATATTTTAACACTCTAAATCGTGATAAGCAAGCCTTTTAGGAAAATTTAATAAACTATTTCTCTTTTTTGTCTTTCTATGGCGGACACATGATTTTCCCATTTCCACTGCCCCGGAAAACATTTGGGATTTGCTTTTTCTGCTGTGATTGGGTATACTTAAAGTAATATCCAAAAGAAAAGGAGACTTATCAAATGAATCGTTTTTTCAACATGGACAACAAATTCTTCGTGTTCATGGGACGCGTAGCAGACCTGCTTCTTCTGAATTTTCTGTGCATCCTCTGCTGCATTCCGGTTGTCACCGCAGGCGCCTCCATAACAGCTCTCTACTATGTCACACTGAAGATGGCAAGAGACGAAGAATCTTATATTGCCCGCAGCTTTTTCCGCTCATTCAAACAGAACTTCAAACAGGCGACCATCATCAATATCATCATGCTCCTCACCGCTGCTGTTCTGTTTATCGATCTTCGGATCGCCAGAGCCGGAAGCGGAGCTATGTACAAAGGACTTTTCAGTCTGTTCATTGCATTTGCACTGATCTATGCGATGATCCTTCTGTACATTTATCCGATCCTTTCCAAATTTTTTAATTCCGTCAAGAATACCTTTGTAAATGCATTCCTGATGTCCGTCCGCCATCTTCCGCTGACACTTTTGATGCTTGTGATCTCTGCGTCTCCACTCCTACTGATGTGGCTTTTTGCTTATGTGAGCTACGCACAGTTTACATCCATCCTGATCATGCTTTTTATTCTGATGGGATTTTCCACGCTGGCCTACTGGAAATCAAAGATCTTTGTAAAGATCTTCGATAACTATATACCGAAAGATGAAAACGAAGAAAACGGCGAAGAGAAAAACGAACCGAAAGAGGCATAATGAAGCGCTGGAACGACAAGCCTTATCATTCTCTGGACTATATGCTCCGGGAGCGATACGGCGAAAAGGTCTACCGGGTTGCATTAAACGGCGGCATGTCCTGTCCCAACCGTGACGGCACCCTGGGCAAAAAAGGCTGCATCTTCTGCAGCCAGGGCGGAAGCGGAGATTTTGCAGCAAACGCCGCTCTTTCCATTACAGAGCAGATCAACACACAGATCAAAAGTCTCTCTTCCAAACGCCCGATTCATAAATATATCGCCTATTTTCAGGCATATACAAACACATACGCTCCTGTGGAACACCTGCGTAAGATCTTCACAGAAGCCATCTCCCATCCGGATATCGTGGCACTGTCCATTGGTACCAGACCGGACTGTCTGGGAGATGATGTACTGGAGCTTCTTTATTCCCTGAACCAGATCAAACCGGTGTGGGTGGAGCTGGGACTCCAGACTATCCATGAAGATACCGCCAGATATATACGGCGCGGCTATCCACTGTCCTGTTTTGATACCGCAGTGAAAAATCTCCGCGCAGGCGGCATCGAAGTGATCGTCCACACCATCCTGGGGCTTCCCGGCGAAAGCCGGAAGGATATCCTGGAAACAATGGCTTATCTGAACGCCATGGATATCCAGGGGATCAAGCTGCAGCTTCTTCATGTACTGCGTGGTACAGATCTTGCCGCTGATCATGAAGCCGGTCTTTTCCGCACTTATGAACGGGACGAGTATCTGAACCTTGTCATTGACTGTCTGGAACATCTCAGACCGGATATCGTGATCCACCGGGTCACCGGCGACGGACCGAAGGATCTGCTGATCGCACCTTTATGGGCCAGCCGCAAACGAGAAGTTTTAAACCTTCTTCATCACCGGATGAAAGAAAGAGCAAGTTTTCAGGGAAAAGCTCTCGAAGCCCTTTCCCGCAGCCAGTAAAAAGGAGGATTCTTATGGCATCACCTTTTACAACCTATAAGCTTATTATTTTATATATGCTGCAGAATTCCGATGGGGATCTCACAAATTCCCAGATCACCGATTTTATCCTGGACCGGAAATACACCAATTATTTTCAGCTCCAGCAGGCAGTTTCCGAACTTGTGGAGGCAGATCTGGTGGAAATGTCTTCACAGTCCAACCGCAGTTACTATCGACTGACCTCCGAGGGAAAAAACACTCTGAAATATTTTTCCAAAGAACTTTCCTCTGACATCAAGAAAGAAGTGGAAGAATATCTCAATTCCCTCCACCGCAAGATCGAAGAACATCTCCTGACTCCTGCAGATTACTATCCCACCAAAGAGGGCAGCTACTCAGTACGTCTGCGGATCATCGAAAGCGGCGTCAGCATCGTTGATCTCAGCATCAATGTGCCAAATCTTGCTGCTGCACAGTCTGTATGTGAAAGCTGGCCTTATAAATACCAGAATGTTTATGACAAAATAATGGAGGAGCTTCTCTGAGAGGCTCCTCCGTTTTACTTATATTCATTTATTTCGCTTCTTCGTGGATCTTCTTCATATGCTCTTTCAGTTTCTTTTCATATCCCATATCACTGAGCTCGTAAAAATGTTCTCCTTCGATTTCTGATGGCAGATACTGCTGGTTTACATAATGATTCGGATAATCATGGGCATATTTATATCCGATACCATGACCCAGACTTTCGTGGCCACCATAATGGGCATCCTGCAGATGCACCGGAACGGTTGTCTTCTTCGCCTTCACGCAGCGCATGGCTTCCTGTATGGCATTTACTGCAGAATTGCTCTTGGGTGCACAGGCCATGTATGTAACTGCCTGGGAAAGAATGATCTGGGACTCCGGCATTCCCACACGTTCCACTGCCTGTGCTGCTGCCGTTGCCACGCAGAGGGCCTGGGGATCTGCGTTTCCGATATCTTCGGAAGCAAGGATCATGATCCTTCTTGCGATAAATTTCACATCTTCTCCTGCATAGAGCATTTTTGCCAGATAATAGACTGCCGCATCCGGGTCGGAGCCTCGCATGCTCTTGATAAAGGCAGAAATGATATCATAATGATTGTCCCCGTTCTTATCGTAGCGCACCACCCGCTTCTGGATACACTCAGAAGCCACCTCAAGGGTCAGATGGATCTTACCGTCTGTATCACGAGGTGTGGTGAGGATTCCCAGTTCTATGGCGTTTAAGGCGCTTCTGGCGTCTCCTCCTGCCATATCTGCCAGAAATTCCAAAGCATCCTCCTCGATCACCGCCCCATAGCTTCCCATTCCACGTTCCGGATCGTTAACCGCACGCAGGATCAGTTCCTTTATCTCCGGTATCTCCAGGGACTTCAATTCAAAGATGATCGATCTTGAAAGAAGCGCTCCGTTTACCTCAAAATATGGATTCTCTGTTGTGGCCCCGATAAGAATGATGGTTCCGTCCTCCACAAAGGGAAGAAGATAATCCTGCTGTCCCTTGTTGAAGCGGTGGATCTCATCAATGAATAGAATGGTCTTTTTTCCATACATGCCGAGATCGTCCTGTGCCTGCTTTACAACTGCTTCCATATCTTTCTTCCCTGCTACGGTTGCATTGATCTGGGTAAAGCTGGCGCTTGTGGTATTGGCAATGACTTTTGCTAGGGTGGTCTTTCCGGTTCCCGGAGGGCCGTAAAAGATAACAGATGTCAGCTTATCCGCCTTTATGGCACGATACAGCAATTTATCTTTTCCTACGATGTGCTGCTGTCCCACCACCTCATCCAGTGTTCGCGGACGCAGCCTGGATGCAAGAGGTGACTCCTGATCCAGCGTTTTTGACTTTGCGTATTCAAATAAATCCATGGCTTTCACTCCTGTATTTTCTGTAAAAAGCGGATATTCACGATCCGTATTCTTTTCATAGATCTGTATCCGGCAACGATCGTTTCATTTGTTTCCGGCATACGGACAGATTCCTTATTTTTATAATTTTACCTGTTTGCACATAAAAAAGCAATCGTTTCTGCCTTTTCGGCAAATCACAGTTACATCACCAGCAACTGATCTGCAGTTACCAGGTCATATCCTTCTTCCGTAAGCATATCCGCGATCTCCAAGGCCGCTTCCACGGAGGTAGAAAAGCTGTCATGCATCAGAATAATGGAGCCATCCTTCACTTCCCGCTGAACGATATTTTCCACAGAACGGACATTTTTTGATTTCCAGTCCAGAGTATCCACATCCCAGAATACCGGCAGCATGGTCACACAGAGCTCCAGATCCTTCGGCCAGGCCCCGTAGGGCGGGCGAAGATACATGGGATACTCTCCGGTGATCTCGTAGATCTCATTATTCGTCTTTATGATCTGCTGACAGGCCTGATCACCGGGAAGCTTATCAAGCTGCACGTGATCATACGTGTGATTACCGATGAGATGACCGTCTCTCTGCATCTGCGTTACGATCTCCTCATTTCCCCGGATATTTTTTCCCATAAGAAAAAATGTGGCATGGATCCCACGCTTCCGCAGGCCATCCAGAAGCAGAGGTGTATATGTTGCATGCGGTCCATCATCAAAGGTAAGAGCCACACGTGGACGATCCTCTTTTTCGCTTCTGTCAGAGGCTGTCTCAGCCACCGGTTCTGCTGCTTTTTGTCCGTACTGCGCCGCCACCAGCCGGAGCATCCCCTCACCGGCGATCATTCTGGTCACCCACATCCGAAATGCACTGTCTGAGATTTTTCCATATCCGCTGAGCAGGATCAATACCATTGCCACTACACAGAAATATTTTTTTCGCTTATCCATATTTCCCGCCGGATCAAATATACTTTTCCACAATATATGAAAAAATCCCCGGGAAAAGACTTTTGGCTTTTCTTTCCCGGGGAATATTCTCTGATATATGTCTTATTTTTTCAGGATCTCAAGTGCACTCTCGATCTCTTCCACGCATTTTTTATAGCCAAGGGTACCGTTATCCAGGCACAGATTGTATTTCGTCATATCTGCCCAGTCAACACCCATGAAACGTTTGCAGAAATCTTCTTTGCGTTTGTCATCCTTCTGCATAAATTTCTCAATATCCTTTGTAGTTCCGCTGAGCTTCTTGCTTGCCTCGCGGATACGGAAATCCCAGTCTCCGTAAACAAACACACGGAGAACATTGGAATAGTCTTTCAGGATCATGTTTGCACAACGTCCGATGATCACACAGGACTCTGTCTCTGCCAGCTGACGGATGATTTTTGCCTGATAATTGAACAGGTTCTCATCGGATGTGAAATCCTTGCTCTGAGGCGGGATCAGCTCACCCTTGTAGATTCCGGACTTTGCAAAAAATCTCTGCTTGGTGCTGACATTTTCGTCTGCCCGTCCGAAAAGTTCCTGGCGGATACCGCTCTCATCAGATGCCATGCGGATGATATCCTTATCATAGTAAGAAATCCCTAATTTCTTTGCAAGCTCCTCTCCGATGGTACGTCCACCGCTTCCATACTGTCTTGCAATGGTAATTACGAAATTATCCATGTCTTTCCACCTACTCTCCAAGATATGCCTTCTGAACGGCCTCGTCATTCAGAAGATCCTCTGCCTTTCCATCCATAGTAATGCTTCCTGTTTCCAGAACGTACGCTCTGTCCGCAATGGAAAGAGCCTTCTTCGCATTCTGCTCAACCAGAAGCACTGTAGTTCCGCTCTCACTTACCTCGCGGATAATGTCAAAAATCTCATTTACAAAAATCGGCGACAGACCCATGGACGGCTCATCCATCAAAATGATCCTTGGTCTGCTCATCAGTGCACGTCCCATGGCAAGCATCTGCTGCTCACCACCGGAAAGTGTTCCGGCACGCTGTCCTTTACGTTCTTCCAGACGCGGAAATCTCTTGTATACACTTGCAAGACTTTCTGCGATCTCTGCCTTGTCCTTTCTTGTATAGGCTCCAAGGAGCAGATTCTCATAAACGGACATATCCGCAAATACACGTCTTCCCTCCGGAACATGCGCCATACCCATCTCTACGATCTTATGCGCCGGTGTTCTTGTGAGGTCTTTTCCCTCAAACACAATGCTTCCGGACTTCGGAGAAAGAATTCCGGTAAGTGTCTGAAGTGTGGTTGTCTTTCCGGCGCCATTGGCACCGATCAGCGCAATAACCTCTCCCTGATTTACATGAAAAGAAATTCCCTTCAGAGCCTGGATCACACCATAGTAGACCTGGAGGTCCTTTACTTCCAACATTGCCATTGTCTCGTTCCTCCTTATTCTCCCAGATATGCAGTGATAACCGTCGGGTCTTTCAGCACTGCAGATGTCTCACCCTGGATCAGTACCTGACCGAAGTTCAGAACTGTAAGTTCCTCACAGATACCGCCCACCAGTTTCATGTCGTGCTCGATCAGAAGAACAGTCATATCAAAATGCTCCCGCACAAAACGGATAGTATCCATCAGCTCCTGTGTCTCATTCGGGTTCATACCAGCCGCCGGCTCATCCAGGAGAAGAAGCTTCGGCTCTGTGGCAAGAGCTCTAGCGATCTCCAGTTTACGCTGTTTACCATAAGGCAGATTTCCTGCCAGAGTGTCTGCTTCCTTATCCAGATCAAACACCCTCAGTATCTCCATGGCACGTTCATTCATCTCTTTTTCTACCTTGTAATATTTCGGCAGTCTTAAGATCCCGGTCAGTGTGGAATATGGATGATGATTGTGAAGTCCTACTTTTACATTGTCAAGAACCGGCATATCCTTGAAAAGACGGATATTCTGGAAGGTTCTGGCGATTCCGGCTTTGTTGATCTCGATGGTGCTTTTTCCGGTGATGTCCTGGCCGTCCAGTCTGATGATTCCCTCTGTTGGTTTGTATACACCTGTGAGAAGGTTGAATACCGTTGTCTTACCGGCACCGTTGGGTCCGATCAGTCCATAGAGCTGTCCTTTTTCAATGGTCATGTTAAAGCCGTCAACAGCACGAAGACCGCCGAACTGGATAGACAGGTTATTTACTTCCAGCATTGCCATGATCAGGCCACCTCCTTTTTCGCTTTTTTGCCTTTGAATTTTTCTACCATACGTGCTCTCCAGTCTCTTGCTGCCGGTGCCCAGTTAAAGAGCATCATGATGATCAGCACGATTGCGTAGATCAGCATACGGTAGTTTGCGAATCCACGGAGAAGCTCAGGCAGTGCATAGAGGATAATGGTTGCAATGATCGATCCTCTGATATTTCCAATCCCGCCAAGTACCACATATACCAGTACCAGGATGGACATGTTGTAATCAAATACAGATACCTTCAGAAGAGAAAGGTTATGTGCATACAGCACGCCTGCCACTCCTGCAAGGGCTGCGGAAATCGTAAATGCAAGCAGTTTGTATCTGGTGATATTGATTCCCACGGATTCTGCTGCGATACGGTTATCTCTGGTTGACATGATCGCACGTCCGCTTCTGGAGTTAACCAGGTTCTGCACGATAAACAGAGTCAGAAGAAGAAGGATCACACCGATCAGGAAAAAGTAATTCTTGATATCTTTATAAAGAGTTGCTGTTCCTGAAATACCAAGGGCACCTTTGAGGATCTGTTTTCCGCCCGGATCCATATGAAGACCGGCTGCACTGGTTGCAACGTGAAGTCCTTTGTCATCCACGCCAATGTAAAGTACATTGATCAGGTTCTTGATGATCTCACCAAAAGCCAGTGTAACAATAGCCAGGTAGTCACCGCGGAGACGAAGTACCGGAATACCGATGATCACACCGAACAGTGCTGCAACTGCCGCACCTACAAGGATTGCAAGGATAAAGCGAGGAACCTGCGGAATGGAGTCTGCAGCAACCTGTGAAAACAGGGCACTGGAAAAAGCTCCCACGCACATGAAGCCCGCATGTCCAAGGCTCAGCTCACCGGAAAAACCGACTACCAGGTTCAGGGAAACTGATGCAATGGTATAAACACAAAGGGGAACAAGAAGTCCCATAAGAAGTCTGGAAAGATTTCCAGTTGAGGAAAGTGCCTGTACGATCACAAAAAGCACAATGACAATTCCATAGTTGATCATGTTATTTTTTGTTGTTTTGTTTTTCATATTCTTCATATCGGCCACCTTACACTTTCTCCTGGATGTTCTTGCCGAACAGTCCGGTAGGTTTTACAAGAAGCACGACGATCAGGACTGCAAATACGATCGCATCTGCAACCTGGGAAGAAATATAAGCTTTTCCGAAGATCTCGATGATTCCCAGAAGGATGCCGCCGACCATAGCTCCCGGAATCGAACCGATTCCACCGAATACAGCAGCTACGAAAGCTTTGATACCAGGCATGGCTCCTGTGTACGGAGTCAGTGTCGGATAAGTCTGACAGAGCAGAAGGCCTGCGATCGCTGCAAGTCCGGAACCGATGGCAAATGTGAGGGAAATTGTCGCATTGACGTTAACTCCCATCAGCTGTGCCGCATCTCTGTCCTCGGAAACCGCCTGCATGGCACGGCCAGGTTTTGTCTTTTTTACAAAGAGGGAAAGTCCCACCATGATGATGATACATGCAAGGATGGTTACGATGGTGATTCCCTTGATGGTAAGCTCACCGTCAAACAGTGTGATGGACGGAACTTTGATAACAGCTACGAAACTCTTGGCATCTGCGCCGAAGATCAGAAGTGCCAGGTTCTGAAGCAGATAACTGACACCGATAGCCGTGATAAGAACGGCCAGGTTTGAGGAAGCTTTTCTAAGTGGACTGTAAGCTACCTTCTCAATGACAACACCAAGCAGTGTACAGATCACAACGGAAAGGATCACAGCAAGGATCGGTGACATGCCGCCTCTTGTGATACAGGTAAGGATGATATAAGCTCCCACCATGATAACATCTCCGTGTGCGAAGTTCAGCATCTTGGCAATACCATAAACCATGGTATATCCAAGTGCGATGATCGCATAGATACTGCCAAGACTGATGCCGTCTTTTAAATAAGATATAAAACTCATAACGCACCTCTTTTAATTGTTTATTGATAAGGGAAAAAGGGGACGGTTCCCACTAAAGGTGACCGTCCCCTGACCCCTAACGTTAACAGAAATTACTTATTTCATCTCTACATAAGCACCGTCTTTGATCTCGAATGCTTTCGGCTCTTTATCACACTCGCCATCCTCGGTCCATTTTGCTTTTCCGGTAAGTCCGTCAAGCTCGATGTTTGCCATGGATGCGCTCATTGCTGCACTGATGTCTGCATTTTCCATATCTGGTGTGATCTTTGCATCGTCAGCTGCAAGCTGCATTGCGTAAAGTACATCATATGTATCTGCCGCAAACTGGTTCGGGATCTCACCGTTGTGAGCATCGCCGTATGCTTTTACGAAGTTCTGGCTCTTCTCATCTGTAGCTGTTGCGGAGAATGGTGTCAGAAGCATAACACCCTCTGCAAGGGATTTATCGAAGTTCTCTACATTGAGGATACCATCCATGCCATCTACACCAAAGAATTTAATGTCAAGTCCTGCCTCAGATGCCTGCTGAAGGATCAGCGCATTGTCGGAATAGTAGTTCGGAAGGAAAAGAAGCTCAGCGCCGCTCTTCTTGATCTTTGCAAGCTGTACAGAATAGTCTGTGTTGCTGTCTGTTGTGTAAGCCTCATCTGCAACTACTTCAAGTCCGTCATCAGCAGCTGCTGCAACGAATGCGTCATGTACACCGGAGTTGTAGTCAGCAGCGGAATCATAAAGTACTGCTACTTTCGTTGCAAGTTTGTGCTCGGAAATGTACTGAGCAGATTTGGTTCCCTGTGCCGGGTCTGTGAAGCACATACGGAACTCGTTTGTTCCTGCTGTGATACAGTCAAGTGCTGTTGCGGATGGTGTGAAGAGGAATGTATCCTCAGCTGCCTCAGCTCCTACTGCGATACAGGAACCGGATGTTACAGTTCCACAGAGCATCTGCATTCCTTTATCGATCAGGTCATTGTATGCGTTAACAGCCTTCTCCGGATCTCCCTGGTCATCACCTGCGTCAAGAATCTCTACTTTATATCCGTTGAATCCACCGTTCTCGTTGATCTCATCAGCTGCGATCTTGGCTGCGTTGTATACGTTGGTACCGTACTGTGCGTAATCACCTGTCATCGGTCCGATCACACCGATCTTAAATGTCTCATCTGCTGCAAAAACGGATGTAGGCATCATCATAGCTGCTGTCATCGCTGCTGCTGATGCAACGCCGATTACTTTCTTCCAATTTCTCATAATAATCTCTCCTCCTGCGCTTTGTCGCGTTACTAATGTTTAATGGTAAAATTATAGCATCGCATATTTTTTATTTCAAGGGCAAATTTAGTTATCTGTTGTTTTTCGTCTGATTGCACAACGCGGACACTTGTCCGCTGTACAGCTTGTGTCGTTTTTCGGCAAATTGTCTGAATTTTTTTACAAAAAAATCCAGGGAAAAATTCCCTGGACTCCTTCGTCTCTTAATACTTTACTTATGCGATTGCTTTCTTAGCGATCTCAGCAAGAGCTGTGAAGCCTGCTGCATCGTTAACAGCCATCTCTGCAAGCATCTTTCTGTTGATGTCGATGTTTGCAACCTTAAGGCCGTGCATCATTTTGCTGTAAGAAAGTCCGTTCATTCTTGCTGCTGCGTTGATACGAGCGATCCAGAGCTGTCTGAACTGACGTTTCTTCTGTTTTCTTCCTGCATAGGAGCTTGTAAGAGCTCTCATTACAGACTGTTTTGCTACTCTATACTGTTTGGAACGGGCTCCTCTGTAGCCTTTTGCCAGTTTTAATGTACGGTTATGTCTTTTCTTTGCGTTTAATCCGCCTTTAATTCTTGCCATTTCTTAATTCTCCTCCTGTTCGTCTTCTCTATCTTATAAATATGGTAATACTTTCTTCATGCTCTTTACATTAGTAGAATCAACAACAGTAGATTTTCTCAGATTTCTCTTTCTCTTCTGAGATTTCTTTGTAAGGATATGGCTCTTGTAGGCTTTATTTCTTACTAATTTTCCTGTACCTGTTTTTTTAAAGCGCTTTGCTGCTGCTCTGCAAGTTTTAATTTTTGGCATTATGAATTCCTCCTTGATTTGGTACTTCTAAATTTTATATAGCATCCCGTTCTGCCCGGCTGTTGCCGTGAAGACTGAGATATCTACCGTTTCTCAGTCAGAAACATAGTCATGCTTCTGCCTTCTACCTTCGGAGCCTTCTCTACAGTCGCTATATCGGACAGAAGATCTGCGAAGTCATCAAGCACATGCCTACTGCTGGACATATGTGCCATCTCTCTTCCGCGGAAACGAAGTGTAACCTTAACTCTGTCGCCCTTGCTAAGGAACTTTCTTGCTGCATTTACCTTCGTCTTCAAATCATTCGTATCAATGTTCGGGGAAAGACGCACTTCTTTGACATCGATGGTTTTCTGCTTTTTTCTGGCCTCTTTTTCTTTTCTTGCAAGCTCGTAACGGTATTTACCGTAATCGATGATCTTGCATACCGGCGGTTTCGCCTGTGGGGCAATCTTTACAAGGTCAAGTCCTGCCTCCTGCGCTTTCGCCATCGCTTCTCTGGCGGACACGATTCCAAGCTGAGCTCCGTCCGGACCAATCAAGCGTACCTCTCTGTCTCTGATCTGTTCGTTAATCATTAAACCGCTAATTGTTGTACACCTCCATGAACATGATAGAATTATTTTTTTCTTTCTCATTAATGTAGCTTAAGCCGCACAAAAAAAGCGCAGACAGATGTCCACACTTCAAATAATTACACCTGCGCACTGATGGTTGGCCCGTCCGCAGTACTGTGCAATATTGACCTGAGTCGCTTATCTTCAGCGCTGAGGTGAGAGTGAACTCTGCTTTCTTTTCGCTACGTACTTTAAGAGGATACCATGGTGTCTGCTATTTGTCAACTGTTTTTTATATTATTATGTATTTATTTTTTGAGTATAAATTTTTCTTCTTCCGGACATACTATGCAACATCGGAATCTGTCAAGCCTTACCGCAGTGCTGACGATCAGAAAGGATGCGCATTCCGGCAGGCTGACGGTTTCCGGTAAAATCATAATTATCAGGAGGACACTTTTATGACAAGTCTTAAATGCTCCGCACACAACTGCTGCTATAACAAAAATTCTCTCTGCTCCAGGGGATCCATCAGTGTCGAAGGTGCAGATGCTCGTTATGCGGACGACACCGCCTGTGAAAGCTTCCGTGACCAGGAAGAGTGTGCTGTAAAAAATTCCGCAGATCCCTGCTGTGGGTGTGAGACCATTAACATCGACTGCAAAGCACACAACTGCACCTACAATGAGCACTGCAAATGCACCGCAGCTTCCATCAATGTATCCGGTGCCAATGCGCATCGCTGCTGTGATACAAAATGTGATACTTTCAGCTGCGAATGCTGATATCCTGAACAGAAATCCTGTTTCCATACAGAGCAGACATTCCTGTTTCTTTTGATCAGAAAGTCAAAAAGATCCGGCAGCGTTCCAGATGGAGTCTCTGCCGGATCTTTTCCTGTTCATTTATTATCTGTTCTTAAGAAAATCCGGGATCTGGATGTCCTTTTTCTGAACAGTGCTTGTAGGAGCCTTTGTTCCAAACTGTGTGGAATTCATAGTCGGCAGGCTGAAGCTTGGCATGTTAAGGTTCATACCGCCTGGCTGTGACTGGCTTGTTTTTTTGGTGTTTCCGAATACAGAATTGGAAGCTCTGTTTCCAAATGGTGTGTTCTGAAGGTTATTGTCTGTAAGACCTGTAGCAATAACTGTAATTCTCGCATAATCTGCAACAGAATCATCATACATAGCACCAAAGATGATGTTTGCATCCTCACCTGTAAGCTCCTGTACATAGCTTGCAGCATCGTTGGCATCCATAAGAGAAATATCTCCGGAAATGTTGATGATCACATGAGTAGCGCCCTTGATGGTTGTCTCAAGAAGCGGAGAAGATACCGCCTGCTGTACAGCCTCCATAGCCTTGTCATCACCTCTTGCCTCACCGATACCGATATGAGCGATTCCCTTGTCTGTCATGACTGTCTGCACATCTGCAAAGTCAAGGTTGATCAGAGCCGGCAGATTGATCAGGTCTGTAATACCCTGTACTGCCTGCTGAAGAACCTCATCAGCCTTACGCAGTGCTTCCGGCATGGTTGTTCTTCTGTCAACGATCTCAAGTAATTTGTCATTGGGGATGACAATCAAAGTGTCAACTGCTTTCTTCAGATTTTCGATTCCCGCAAGTGCATTGTTCATACGGGTCTTTGCTTCAAAACGGAAAGGCTTGGTAACAACACCGACAGTCAGGATACCCATCTCTTTTGCCGCACCGGCGATCACAGGAGCAGCTCCGGTTCCGGTTCCGCCTCCCATACCACAGGTAACGAAAACCATGTCCGCTCCCTCGATGATCTTCTTAACTTCCTCAATGCTCTCCTCAGCTGCCTTCTGTCCAACCTCCGGCTGTGCACCGGCGCCGAGACCTTTCGTAATTTTCTCACCAATCTGAAGTACAGTCGGAGCTTTACACAGTGTCAGAGCCTGTTTATCGGTATTAACACCTACAAACTCAACTCCGCCAATGGCCTCTTCCACCATTCTGTTTACCGCATTATTACCTGCGCCGCCTACTCCAATTACAATAATTTTCGCAGAAGACTCAGCCTCATTCGTCATTATCTCTAACAATGTACTTCCTCCTTTATTTCTACCTGATATCCGATTCAGTGTAATAATCTATTCCAAGCTACATATACACATAGTTATATCATATATTTTTTTCGGTAATTAATCAACCATTAATTTTGTTTTTTTATACTTTTTTCATTAAATTTCGGCACTGTTTCTATTAACCGAAACATTTACAAAACAATCTCTGGCAAAATGTCCAAATACCGGTACTATATATTAAGAAAGCTTTTTTATCTTTACTCATAATCGGACTCATCACTGTAATCGCTGTACGAATTTTCATCATAATCCTCAGCTCCTTCTTCCTGATCACTGCTGTAATCAGCCTCTTCCTCGGTGCTGTCCGTACTGCTGTCTGAAGAGTCTTCTTCATTTTCTGTATCTTCGGTATCCGTACTCTGAGCATCTGGATCTTCGGAGTCTGTTCCGTCTCCGGAGCTTTCTGCCGAAGCCTGATAATCCTCCAGAGCGCCTACGTAATTGCCATCACGGTCATATTCACTGACTCCGTCATAGCCTCCGTCTTCCCGGTAACCGCCCTTCCAGTTTCCTTTTTCTGCCATGGTTTCTTCTGTGGGGGCTTCGCCTACATAGGTCATGTTGGCATCGTACTCACCACTGCCTGTGTAATCTCCCTCTTCATCATAGCCACCTACCCAGTTTTCCTGCGCATACTCCAGATCCGTCTGCGGTTTCGGTCCTACATAGTTGCCATTTTCGTCGTATTCGCCTTCTCCGGTGTAATTTCCTTCCTCATCATAGCCTCCGGTCCAGTTTTCTGCGGAAGTCTGGCTCTCATCCTGTTCCTGCTCCAGGGTAATGTTCTTGGAATTATCATTTACATTTTCTGCATGGAGAATTCCTTTTTTTTCGGAAATCATCGGAAGGATAGCCAGAACTCTGGTCATTTTGTCTTCCAGATATTCATCCTTTCCAAGTTTAACTGTGATATCCCCGTAAACAAGACTGATCTGTCCGTCGTCTTCAAATTCAATGTGATCCGGAACCTTATCATTTTTTGCAAAAATAGTAGAAAGAGCAACTGCCGTGTTCATCACCGTTTCATCCTTGATGGGGAGTTTCTCGTTCTGGATCACTTTTTTGACTTTGATCCCGTCAAAAAACGGGATTTTTTCGTTACGTTCCGTGGATCCTTCCACAAAAATACCGTTTCTGTCAAAATAAATATAACTGTCCAGATAAGGGATACAGCCAACGATATCCTTCTCCTTCACACTGACACAGATGGTGTGCCGGTTCAGCCTTGTTACGGTATAGCCTTCTATAAAGGGAACATCCTTTGTGTTCTGCTTAGTATAAAGAAGCGGTGCAAGAACAGAATTGGATGCCAGCGGCCCCCTAAGCACCATCTTCCTGATCTGTTTTTCAGAATAATGGTTGCTGCCCATCACCTGCACTTCATCTACCTGATAATACGTAAAAAAGAAAATAATTCCTGCCAGCAGCAGGACAAGAAGTCCGCCAACTGCTTTCAGTGGCTTTTTTTTTGATGTTTTCATAAAGTTCCTCTGTCCTTTATCAGCAGACCGCCCAGTGCGGTCAGATCCTCACAGATATGTTCATAGCCTCTTTCTATGAAACAACAGCCCCGGATCCTGGTAATCCCCTGCGCGGCAAGTGCTGCGATCACAAGTGCCGCACCACCGCGAAGTTCCTCTGCCTCCACAGTACAACCGGTCAGGGGCTGCCCTCCGTATATCACAGCAACCCCATCCCGGATCTGGATCTGTGCTCCCATTTTACAGAGCCATGAAGCTGTTTTATATCTGTCTTCAAAAATCTTCTCGCGGATCCTGCTCACTCCCGGGATCGTGGCCAGTACCGCCATCGCAGGAGACTGCAGGTCTGTAGGAAATCCCGGATAAACTTCTGTTTCCAGAAGCTCCAGGGGAAAACCTGTATTTTTTCCGTTGACTATTAGTTTACCACCTACCCTGCGGCATTGTCCACCCATTTTCCGATATACGTCCAGGATTCCATCCATTTCCTCCAGAGGCGGATTTTCCAGGATGATCTCTCCTCTGGTTGCCGCCGCTGCCATGAGATAGGTCCCGGCGACAATACGGTCTGGTGGAATGCAGCTATCGCCAGCTTCAAGCTTCTCCACTCCTTCAATACAGATACAGCCATTTTCACGGATCCGGATCTTTGCCCCCATTCCGGTAAGATAATGGCAAAGCCAATAAATTTCCGGTTCACAGGCGCAGCCGTTAAGGACTGTTTTCCCCTCTGCAAGGACCGCTGCCAGAATGCCCTGTTCTGTAGCGCCTACACTTCTTTTTTGAAAAAACATCTCTGCGCCTCGGAGTTTTCCACAGGATGCCCGGATCATTCCGCCGTTTTCCACCACAGCTGCACCAAGGCGGCGCAAAACCTGGATATGAAGATCCACCGGCCGCTTCCCGATCACACAGCCTCCGGGATATCCTGTCTGTGCCTTTTTGCTCCGCCCCAGCATTGCTCCCATTAAGATCACGGAAGAACGCATTTTTCCGGAATAACACTCCGGTATCATGGTGCCGTCCGCATGGCTGCAGTCCAGATAAAGATCTTGACCTTCCCACCAGGTTTCTGCCCCCAGATATTTCAAGATCTTTTCCATCAAATATACATCACTGATTCTCGGGCATCCCCGCAGTACACTGGTCCCGGTGCTTAAGAGTGCTGCTGCCATAACCGGAAGTGCCGCATTTTTTGACCCCTGGATCCGGACGCTTCCATGTAGCGGCCTGCCTCCGGTCACGATGATCTCATCGATCTCATTCAAGTATTCCACTCCTAAAAGGGCCTCTTACTTGTTATTCTATGTGATCCTTCCATGTCTGTGACTGCTGACACTTAAGGCCAGCCCCATTTCCCCCAGAAGAAAAACAACAGAAGTTCCGCCATAGCTTACAAAGGGCAGAGTGATCCCGGTGTTGGGAATCGTATTCGTTACTACTGCAACATTCAGGACTACCTGGATCGCCATATGTGCCATGATCCCGGCGCACAGCAGCGTTCCCTGCAGATCCCGGCAGTTTAATGCCAGAATACAAAGCCTCCAGATCAAAATACCAAACAGAAAAAGTGTCAGAAAGGCTCCCAGTATCCCCGTTTCCTCACACACAATAGAAAATATCATATCATTCTGGGCTTCCGGGACAAATCCCAGCTTCTGCAGACTGTTCCCGAACCCCTTGCCGAAGATCCCTCCGCTTCCGATCGCATACAGGCCCTGTATAGTCTGAAATCCTTTTTCATATTTTTCCGGATCCCGCCAGATTGCCAGGCGTTCCAGACGATAACTCTCCGCGGCAAGAAAAACCGCAATAAATCCTATCCCCGCACCTCCAAGTGCGAGAAACTGCAGATACCTGGGATTGGCCACAAAGATCAGCAGCACACCGATCCCCAGAATGATCACCGCTGTGCTTAAGTTATTGGAGCCCACCAGACCTGCTACCGGAAGCAAAGTCATCATAGTCCTGCAGATAAACCAGAATCCAGTTGTTTTGCTTTTTGTATTGCTGATCTGCCACACCAGAAACAATATCACTGCCACCTTGGAAAACTCCGACGGCTGAAAGGAAAGCGGCCCCAGGTTCAGCCACCTCTTCGATCCATTGATCTCCTGTCCGAAAAGCAGGACTGCAGCAGACAGAAAAAGCGAAAAAATATAGGCAGCCGGCGCCAGCTTTACAGACAGTCGGTAATCTACCCGTGATGCCAGATACATAACAAGCAGCCCCAGTGCCGTGGCAAAGAGCTGCTTCTTAAAATAATAGGCAGAGTCGTGGAAACGTACTCTGCCATTATATTCACTTGCCGAAAAAAGCGCCCCGAGTCCCAATACCACCAGAATCAGAACCAGTACCCAGAGAACGGTATCTGTCTTTCCGGTCTGTTTCTGTCCTGCCTTCATGCATGGCCTCCACAGTGGTCTTTATTTCAGCTTATGTATGTATTTTTCGGATTATTACAGTGCTTTCACGTATTCCTTGAACATGTCACCGCGCTGCTCATAATTATCAAACTGTCCCCAGCTCGCACATGCCGGTGAAAGCAGAACTGCATCTCCGGGATTGGCTTTTTCCGCACAGACCCGGACAGCTTCCTTCAGATCCTCGCAGAGGATGATATCTGTAAATCCAAGACGTTCTGCTGCTGCTTTGATCTTCTCTTTCGTCTGACCGATGAGAACAAGATAACGGACTTTTCCGTCGAAGGATTCTATCCACTCATCATAGCTGGATTCCTTGTCATAGCCACCACCGATCAGAAGAGTCGGACGGTTCATTGCCTGAATCCCCTTGATGGCCGCATCCGGATTGGTTCCCTTGGAATCGTTGTAATATGCAACACCGTTTTTCTCTGTCACATACTCGATCCTGTGTGGAACTGCCACAAACTCACAGACACTCTTGCGGATACTCTCCACAGAAACGCCCGCATAATATGCCATGGCTGCTGCTGCCATTACATTCTCGTGATTATGACGTCCCAGGATCTTAAGCTCTTCGGTTTTTACGATCGGTATCTCTTCTTTTTCTGTTCTGAGAATGATCTGGTCTCCGTCCAGATAGATTCCCTGATCCAGTTTGCGAAGGCTTGAGAAATATACCACCTTCGGAACGATATTTTCACCGAATTTACGAAGGACTTCATCCTCGTAATTCAGAACACATACATCTTCCGGTCCCTGATTTTTGGTGATCAGCTCTTTTACACGGATGTATTCCTCCATGGTATGATGACGGTTCAGATGGTCCTCTGTGATGTTGAGGATCGCACTTACCTCCGGGCGGAACTGGTCAATAGTCTCCAGCTGAAAGCTGCTGATCTCCGCAACAGTTACGGAATCCTCCCTCATCTCCAATGATTTGGATGTATATGCAGTTCCGATATTTCCTACAACAAATACAGATTCACGGGCATCTCCCATGATCTTTCCGAGGAGTGCTGTTGTTGTTGTCTTACCGTTGGTTCCTGTGATCGCAAGAACCTCTCCCTTGCCTGTACGATAGGCAAGCTCCACCTCGCTCCATACCGGAAGGCCCTTTTCATAGAAGCTCTTTACCAGCGGCAGGTCTGTGGGAACTCCCGGACTTAGCACTACAAGATCAAGACTGTCCAGCGCTCTCTCCGGAAAATCTCCGGCCCAGATCTCCGGGGTGTATTTTCCGTTTGTTTTATGTAAAACTGCCTCTTTATCAAGATCTGCGTTTCCGTCATAGATCACCGGCTGTGCTCCTGCACTTCCAAGCAGATCAGCTGCTCCAATGCCGCTTTTTCCGGCTCCGAAAACGAGAACTTTTTTTCCTTTTAAATCCATTTTTCTGTTCCTCCTTATAATGCCAGGAGAGCGATCAGGCACATAATAGCAGTTACAACAGAGAACACTGCAACAACTCGTGTCTCAGACCACCCACAAAGCTCAAAATGATGGTGGATAGGCGCCATCTTGAAGATTCTTTTTCCGTGTGTTGCCTTGAAATAGGATACCTGGAGCATAACAGACAATACCTCCACAAGGTAGATCAGTCCGACCAGGATGATAAACAGCGGCATCTGCATGGCATAAGCCACACCAGCCACAAAGCCACCCAATGCCAGAGAACCGGTGTCTCCCATAAATACCTTGGCAGGATATACATTAAACAGAAGAAATCCCATCAGACTGCCCACAACTGCACAGGTGATCGGTTCCACACCACTGTTCATTCCAAGGGAAACCACCGTAAAGAATACTGCCACGATCAGGGTAACACTGGAAGCCAGTCCGTCAAGTCCATCCGTAAAATTGACTCCGTTTACTGTACCGATCACCGCAAAGAACAGTACCGGAACCGCAAACCATCCCAGGTTCAGATAATGTCCGCTCCAGAACGGGATCTTCATAGTCAGGGATACGTTGGAATAATTTACAAGATAAAAAGCAAATACAGCTGTCACAACGATCTGCAGTGCCATTTTCTGCCATGGCAGAAGTCCGTCAGAACGCTTCAGAACTACCTTCAGATAATCATCCAGAAATCCGATCAGTCCAAATCCCAGTGTCAGGAAAAGTACCGGGATGATCATCGGATAATCTCTGATATAAAACAGTGATGTTACAGTTGTTGCAATGAGAAAGATCACCCCACCCATAGTAGGGGTACCGTTCTTTTTCAGGTGGGACTGCACACCCAGCTCTCTCTCTGTCTGTCCCATTTTAAGTCTTCTTAAAAAAGGGATAACAATCGGTCCTAATACAAGGCTGATCGCAAATGAGATCAGCACAGGGATCACAACATGAAACTCCATCCTCACACCTCTAATTCTTTCGTTTTTTTATACTTCTTCAACAGTATAAGGCTTTTATCCTCATTAATCAACCCCATCTGCCCGGTTTTCCCCGAATGGAGTTTCCGTAACTGTCCTCTCGATTCCAAGATAGGGAAGTACATTTTCAAAAATACTGCGTACCACCGGTGCAGCAATGATCCCACCATAATACATACCCTGGGGTGCATAGATGATACAAAGAGCCAGGACCTTCGGATCCTCTGCCGGGGCAAACCCCAGAAATGAAGAAATATATCTGCCGGAGCCTCTGGGCAGTGTCTGAGAGGTAGCTGTTTTTCCCCCAATGGAAAACCCCTGGATCCCGGCATTTTTTCCGGAGCCTTCTGAAACTACAGTTTCCAGGATCGTACGTACTGTCCGGGAAGTCTCACCGGACACGATCCCGCTTTCCACCGGATATTCCAGTGTCCGCACCTTTGTTCCGTCCGCACTTTCCACGCTGATCCCAAAATGAGGTGTGATCCGGTTTCCGCCATTGATGATCCCACTGACGGTTGTTGCAAGCTGGATCGGTGTGATCTGAAACGACTGGCCAAAGGATACCGTGGCAAGCTCCACCTCGCCCATATTTTTGGGGTTATGCATGATCGTTCCTGCCTCTCCCGGAAGATCTATTCCTGTTTTTTTCAAAAGTCCGAACTGTTTAAAATATTTATAATAACGGTCTGCTCCAAGCCGCAGACCCACCTCAATAAATACCGGGTTACAGGAGTTCTGGGCACCTTCTACAAAACTCTGCGCACCATGTCCTGTTCTCTTTGCACAGTGGATCCGCCGATCCTCCACCACCTTATAGCCCGGACAGAAAAAACGATCCTCTGTTGACACCACTCCTTCCTCCAGCCCTGCTGCCATAGTGATGATCTTAAAAGTCGAGCCAGGTTCATAGGTATCATTCAGGCAGGGGTTTCTCCACATCCGGTTCAGAAGATCCTGCTTCTTTTCTCCCTCTGCTGCTGTTTCTTCTGTATTCAGAGTAAACGGATCGTTCAGATCAAATTCAGGCACATTGACACAGGCATAGATTTCTCCGTTCTGAGGGTTCATAAGCAGTATGGAAACTCTCTCCGCCTGTTTTTCTTCCATGACTTTACCTGCTGCCTGCTGCACATATTCCTGGATATTAACATCCAGACTGGTACGCAGAGTATTTCCTGACACCGGTTCCTTCCTCCGTTCTCCGGTTCCGTCGATCTCCACACCACGTGCATCCGTAACTGTGAGGATCTTTCCGGGCTCTCCTTTCAGGATCTCATCGTATTTCACTTCAAGACCAATGATCCCCTGATTATCACCTCCGGTAAATCCCAGTACTTTTGAAGCGAGAGATCCATAAGGATAATATCTCCGATAATCCTCATCTACCTTCACTCCCTCAAGGTCATATTCCCGGATCCTGTCTCCAATGCTTTTTTCCACGTTTGTCTGTATTCTTTCAATAGAAGAAATTTTTTCAACTTTTTTTCGGATTTCCTCTTCTTTTACAGACAATGCTCCGGACAGTACACGGATTACTTTTTCAGGATCTTTGATCTGGCTGTGTATCACCGATACTGTGCAGACTGTCCGGTTATCTGCCAGAATATTTCCCCTGATGTCCAGGATCTTTCCCCTGGCTGCTTTTATGTCACGTTCCCTCTCATGAAGATCCTCCGCCTTTTTTGAATAATATTCTGCCCGAACATTCATAAGATACCAGAGTCTTCCCACAAGTCCCAGAAGAAGCATTATGCAGATCAGAAAAACCATCCATATTTTTTTCCTGTGATAAACCATGGTCCGGATCATAAAAAAATCCCTCTCAGAGGTCGTCACTGTAATATATGACGTTCCCCTAAGAGGGTATTCTTTTTATCTATTCCAGACCGGCCTCCTCGTTGGTAAGACCTTCGCTCTGCATATCGTTATTATCTTCGGTATCACTGTCCTCCGACTCATCTTCCGGCGGACTTGGTACATTCTCATCGGAAATTGCCTCCTTCTGCCCGTCCGCGCCGGTTCCTGTTGCAGAATCGCTGATTCCCTTAAAAAGTTCCCACAGCTCTGTAGTCGGAACTTCTCCATCCTCTGCCTCATCCGGCTGTACATTCAGATACGGAAGTGCTTCGGAAAGGATTCCCTGTGCAATGTACTGTGCGTACGTACTGCTTGCCTGATCATCTACCTTCGGCTCATCCACAACTACATAGATCACAAGCGCCGGATCATCTACCGGTGCAAATCCGATAAAGGATACCAGATACTTGCCATTGCCTCGCGGAAGCTTCTCGGCAGTACCGGTTTTACCACCGGAGCTGTAGCCCTGCACCTTGGAGGTACGGCTGGTACCATGGTCTACGCTGGCAGCCATGTAGGAGCGGATATCTGCAGATATCTTCTCAGAAATCGTCTGCTTCATCAGTGTCGGAGAGATCGTTTTTACGATTCCGCCGCTGCTGTCCTTGATCTTCGTCACCAGATGAGGCTGATAGTAGTATCCTCCATTGATCACAGAACACATTGCATTGATCTCCTGTATCATGGTCAGTGTATAGCCCTGTCCGAAAGCAGAGCATGCAAGCTCCGTTTCTCCCATGGTATCGCTGGTATGGATCACACCGCTTCCCTCATTGGGAAGATCGATACCGGTTCTTGTTCCGAAATTGAAAACGCTCTGTGTCTTAAGAAAATTATCTTTTCCCATCTTTGCTGCGATCTGCATCATACCATCGTTGCAGGAATTGGCAATGACATCGGAAAGAGCTTCTGTCCCGTGAGCATCCGGCCATACCGCACATTTGATAAAAGTAGTCGCACCTTCCGCTCCAAAAGACTGTCCGCCGTCACAGACAAAATTATCGCTCTCGGAAATCGCTCCCATTTCAAGTGCGGAGCCCATAACGATGGGCTTTACAACCGATCCCGGCTCGTAGGCATCTGTCACGCAGAAATTACTCCACATTCCGTTCAGCGCTTCCACGGTTTCCTCATCGTTCATAGCAGCGATCTCACTCTGGGAATACACATTTGAAAGATCTCTCGGGTTATTCAGGTCATAACGGTCACCGCCGTCCATTGCCAGGATCTCTCCTGTTTTCGGATCCTCGATGATCACGCCTACATTTTTGGCTCCCATCTTTTCTTCAAAGGTATTTACGTATTTTTCCACGATCTGCTGAAGTCCCAGATCCAGCGAGGTCTCAATGCTTTTGCCATCCGTCGGTTCGATGATCGTCTGTTCTACATCGGAATTGTTGTTGATGTATCCGTACTGTCTTCCATCCACGCCGGTAAGTGTCGCATTGTAATATCCTTCCAGTCCGGCATCCGCCACATCTCTGGAAAGTGTAAATCCAACGGTATCACAGGCAGTCTCATTAAACGGATAAGATCTGAGATAATCTTCTTCAAACCATACACCTGTGATCCTGGAACGTTCTTTCAGCTGCGTGGCAGTCAGTTCACTGTCGTCCCCCGGATCTTCGTATTTTTCGAAGGCTTTTTTGTCGTCCATGGAAATCTGTTTCTTTACGATCTGATACTGACTTTTTTTTGTACTGCTGTCGGTGAGAAGCTTCCGCATCTCATCTTCATCCAATCCCAGGACTTCCACAAGAGCCTTTATGGTAGGCTCCACGGAATCCTGATCCTTATTGACCTCCAGACAGTCAAGGACCACATTATAGACCTTGTTGCTGGTTGCCAGGATATTCCCGTTCCGGTCATAGATATCTCCTCTTTTTGCCGGAAGTGTCTGATTTTCATATTTCTGCTGAGCCTGACTCAGCACCTGCTTTCGATATTTGCTTCCGCTGGTGGCATTGATATAGGTAATTCTTGCCACCAAACCGACTAAAGCCAGCAACACTAAGGAAAATAGTACTGCCAGCTTTTTCTTCATACTGTAATTTATTTTTTTTACCGGCCTGCGCCTTCTTGTACTCAATCGATCACCTGCTTAAAAACTGTACTTCTGTTACTTGTGTGTGTCCACATCCTGATACTGTCTCACATAACTGTTTCCTTCTGTGGTATAGGTCTGTATCTGATCCTCCGAAGGATATTTCATTCCGAGCTCGCCGATAGCTTTTTTCTTGATCTCGCTGATATCCACTGCAGAAGTGACCTGACTGTAATATGCATCGTTATCTTCTTTCAGCTGTGCAAGCTCAGATTCCAGATTTGCAACATTTTTCATACTCGCCGTGATTTCGGATTTTACCTGAAGATAATTGATACAGGTAAAAAGTACCGCGATGGAAACTGCCGTAAGAAACAGAACGAACCCCTTGTTCATGGCCATTGCCTTTTCCCGGTTCCGCTGTGCCTGTCTGCTTACCACCTGTTTTGCCGGTGTCACAGGTACTGCGGATTTCTGTTTTCTTTTCTGAGCCAGCCGTCGCCTTTCCTGTATCTCGGGCAGATCAGTCCTCTGAGGAACTTCCTGCAGCCGTTTTACCGCATTTCCCTGAACATACATTTCTCTGCTGTTCCTGACGGTATTTCGATTTCTTCTGGCTGTAGTCCCTCTTCCTGTCTTCGCCATTTGCCTACCTTCCATCTCTCAACTACATTTTCCGTTCAAAAATACGAAGCTTCGCACTTTTGGACCTCGGATTCTCTTCCATTTCCTCTTTTCCCGGTAAGATCGGTTTCCTTGTGATCACCTTACCCTTGGATTTCTTTCCGCATACGCAGACCGGAAAATCCGGCGGGCAGGTACAGGGATTTTCATTTTTTCGGAAAATGGTCTTAACGATCCTGTCTTCCAGAGAATGGAATGTAATGATACAGATCCTTCCTCCGTCATCCAGGAGATCGATCATGCCGTCCAGGGAATCCCGGAGCACGTCAAGCTCCCGGTTGAGCTCAATACGTATTGCCTGAAAAGTCCTCTTGGCCGGATGTCCTCCTGTAGCTTGTATTTTCATGGGGATCGCACCCCGTATGATCTCTGTCAGTTCTCCGGTTGTCCGGATCGGTGCCTGCTCTCTGGCAGCCACAATGTGTTTCGCTATATTTTTGGCAAATTTATCTTCGCCGTAATCGCGGATAATCCGATACAGCTCCCGTTCCTCATAACCGTTGACTATATCACCGGCTGTACGGCTCTGTCTTCTGTCCATTCGCATGTCCAGAGGAGAATCGTACCGATAGGAAAAACCTCGCTCTTCATTATCCAGCTGATAAGATGACACTCCCAAATCCAGCAGGATCCCGTCCACCTTCTCAATGCCACGGGATCTCAGCTCATCTGCCATGTAACAATAATTGCTGCGAATGATTGTCACCTGATTAAAGGCTGACAGCCGTTCACTCGCAGCAATTATCGCATCCTGGTCTTGATCTATGCCAATAAATCTCCCCTTGGCAGAAAGTTTCTTACACACCTCTGTGGCGTGTCCCGCTCCTCCTAAAGTGCCATCCACATAGATTCCATCCGGCTTTACCCTTAAGCCGTCAATGGTCTCATTGAGTAATACAGATTTATGCTTAAATTCCATATCCGTCTCCTGTGGGATTTCTACCTGCGTTATGCTCAAATGACGATTCCTATGTTCTGCATGCTTTCCGCAATGCTGTCCATATCATCATAATTGCAGTTCTCGCTCCACTTCTCTTTGCTCCAAACCTCGATCCGGTTCAGATTACCCGTAAGCACCACATCCTTATCCAGACCAGCGAACTGGCGCAGCGTCTGCGGCACCAAGATTCTTCCCTGCTTATCCAGCTGACATGTTGTAGCTCCGGCTACAAAGAAACGTGAAAAGGTTCTTGCGTCTTTATTTGTAAGTGGTAATGCTCGGAGTTTCTCTTCAAAAGCAACCCATTCATCCATCGGATAAATAGAAAGGCAACCATCCAACCCTCTTGTCAGTACGAACTCTTCCCCTAAGAGTTCCCTGAACCTGGAAGGGATGATCAGACGCCCCTTCGCGTCGATCGTATGATTATACTCGCCCATGAACATGAAACCCACCTACTCTCGTGAAACACGATTCTCCCCTTCGTGCTTCCAGGGTGCAAATGGTGTGTTCTGCCACTCATCCCCATTCGCTACCACTATTCACCACTTTCTACCACTTATGTAATCATTCTAAACTATTTACCATGAAAAAACAAGTGCATATCCAAGTTTTTTTTCATTTCATGAAATATCCACAGGTTTTTTTTCAACCTGTTTATTTTCTGTGCATTATTATGAAATGAAAAAGCTTCCGGACAGTCGCCGGAAGCTTTTTTCTGACTTTATGTTCTGTTATTTTATGACATTTTAAAGGCCTTTGAACGCAAAGGAAAATTTCATCTTTCCATTAGTATCCAGAAGGTATTCCGGATGGGTGCGGGCACCCCAGCTGTCATCTCCTCCAACACCCATCTGCGCCTTTGCGGCACGGACAACGGTATAATGGATTGCCGGAAGCTCATAGGGATGCATGGCATTTTCCATTTCATGAGGAGTATATGGAAGTGCCGAGAACATCATCGGGCCGTTTTCTTTATCCATCTCAAAGAGCATTCCTCTACCCTTTCTGTCTGTGATCTTTGCCCAGCGTACTTCCTCCTTGTTTCCGCATTCCTGCGGCACAAGATAGCGTGCCATATTGTCTGTCACGAGATTCTCATAAATGCCGAGCTTTGCGCCATGCTTCCGGTCTGCATAAGTCTCTGCCGGTCCCAGGCCGTACCACTGAACATGATCATAATCCGCATTGAATTTAAAGAGTACTCCGAACTCCGGCATATCACCCAGCTCTTTTACAGGATCATAGGTCAGCGTTGTCTTTACTCTTCCATCTCCGGTTACCTCATAGGCAAGACGGCATTCACTGGCAGGCGTAGTTGGCAGGATGTAGGTAAAAGCAACCTCCACGCTGTTTTCGTGAACCGTTGTCTCCGGAGCATTGGCCGGACCATACATGCCTTTTCGGTAATCCTTATGACTTGCGTACATGCTGGCGATCTTCCACTGTGCATAGCGCATCTGCATCAGACTTCCGCAATCATTATCTGTAGGGGCTCTCCAGAAGTTGGGCTTCGGAATCGCTTCGATCATTTCTCTTCCTGCATATTTATACGAAACCAGACCACCATTGAGAACGGAAAACAGCACTTCGAAATTTTCCCCGCGGACACCGATGTTATGAAGGCTTCTCACAAGCTCCACGCCACACGCAGGAGCTTCCGGTGTTCCTTCCACCTGATAAACATACTGGCCGAAAGCAACCTCATGTCCTGCCTCTGCCCAAAGTGTTTTTTCTCTGAGAAGGAAGGCTACGGTTACCGTATATTCGCCCGGGCGCTGCTGTTTTCCAAATGGAAGTCTGTAGGTCTGTTGGCTTAAAGGCTCCACCGCTGTATCCAGTGTCTCTGTGCGGAGGACATGACCGTTCTTTGCAAGAGTCACTTCACACCGGAATGTGTCCGTATTTACAAAAAGATTTTTGTTAATGATCTTAACAGAATCCTCACTTACCTGCGCAGTGATATTCTGGTAGTTGAATTTTACCTCCTGCATCTTTGGTGAAGCATCTCTGTCTCCGCCGTATGCGATACCGTTTCCACTGAAATTATAATCTGTAGGACGTTCACCGAAGTCTCCGCCGTATGCCTGGAATTCTTTACCGTAACGGTCTTTTTTGTAAATAGACTGATCAATGTAATCCCAGATAAAGCCACCCTGATATTTCGGTTCTGTATCTGTAAGATCTGTATATTTATGCATTGCACCGCAGGAATTTCCCATTGCATGGGTATACTCACAGCAAATAAACGGCTTGCTGTCATCCTTTGCAAGGAACTCCCGGATCGCTTCTACGGAAGGATACATCTGGCTTTCCATGTCACTGGTGGCATTGTAGCTGCGGTCATGGAAAACCCCCTCATAATGTACCAGTCTTGTAGGATCATTCTTGCGGTAGAACTCAGACATCTCAAAGATATCTTTTCCACCAAAGGATTCATTTCCACAGGACCAGATCAGGATCGCCGGGTGGTTCTTGTCACGCTGATACATGGAATTTACACGGTCTAGCATCATGCCCAGCCATTCTGGTTTGTTGTGCGGAACGATATCCGTGTGATCTCCGGTAAATTCTGCTATATCCCAGGTTCCGTGAGACTCCAGATTGTTTTCTGCGATCATGTAAATACCATATTCATCACAGAGACGGTAGATCGGAGATGCATCCGGATAATGACAGGTACGGATCGCATTGATGTTGTTCTGTTTCATGATCACGATGTCTTTGAGCAGTTCCTCCCGGGACACATGTCTTCCTGTGACAGAGCTGAACTCATGACGGTTCACACCCTTGAATACGATACGTTTTCCGTTAAGGGTCATGATACCATCCTTCATTTCAAAACGGCGGAAACCAACTTTCTCCGGGATAATCTCCTGGAGCTTTCCGCTTTCATCACTGATCTCCAGCTCCAGATCATAGAGATTCGGCTCTTCTGCACTCCAGAGAAGGGGATCCTGAATCTCCCAGGTACAGGTATCCTCTCCGTTCAGAGATCTTTCCTCCTGCAAAAGGATCTCTCCCTTTCCGGAAAGTGTAAGCTTCATTTTTCCTTTTCCCCAGGTACTGGTCACAATCTCAAGCTCGGCTTTTTTGAGAGTTTCATCCGGAATGGCACGGATCCTGAGATCATATACATGGACATCCGGTACCGTAAACAGATAAACATCTCTGTAAATTCCGGAAAAACGGTAAAAATCCTGATCCTCGCACCAGCTGCTGGCTGTCCATTTAAACACCTGTGCCGCCAGCTTGTTCTCGCCGTCCTTCAGATATTCCGTAAGCTCGAATTCTGACGGAGTAAAAGAATCTTCACTGTATCCCACAAATTTTCCATTGAGCCACAGAGCCAGGCCGCTCTCTGCTCCCTGGAATGAAACAAATACTCTTTTTCCTTTCATGCTCTCCGGCACATGGAAATATCTCACATAGCTTGCCACCGGGTTAAAACGTTCCGGGATCTGTCCCGGATGAAGTTCTTCATGGCCTTCCCACGGATACTGGACATTGGCATACTGCGGTGCATCATATCCTTCCATCTGGATATGTGCCGGCACATAAATGTCCTCCCAGTCCTTACAGGAATATGCTTCTTCCTCAAAGCCTGGGATAGCAGATGCATAATTCCGTGCATAATGGAACTTCCAGAGACCATTCAGACTGTGACGGAAAGAAGTTTTCCCATCTTCTCTCTCTTCCTCACAGCGATAATATGTATGATCTGAGTGGGCATCCATTCTTCCGTCGCTGAAATACCGGGGATCTTTTAACAGAGAATGATCAAATTTTTTCATTTTTTCCTCCTGCCCGGCAGATTCTGTTTTTTCTGCCGGATTCTTCGTTTTTTATGCTATGATCATTATAGTATAATCCACCGGATTATGGTATAATATGTTTCGCCAAAATATATAACATTTAGAAACAGGTGAATATCATGTCGATCTATTTCAGAAACACTCCGGTCAGTGCTCCCTTCATGTTTGAATCTCTTGGGAACCACTGGAATCAGGTTAATATCTTCCGTCCGGACGGATATCCGTATTATCATTACCTCCAGACTGAAAAGGGTACCGGACGCATTGAAGTCCGTGGAAAATTTTATACTCTCGGAGCCAACGAGGGCATCCTCATCGCCCCCGGTGTCCCTCATTCCTATCACAGGGAGTCTACTTCATGGACCACGATGTTTGCCACCTTCACAGGAACATTGGCAGGCAGCATTCCTTCCATGACAGACAACCAGGAAGTGATCCTTATCGAAAAGGAACAAGGAGCCAGTATCCGGAAAATGATTTCTTCTACCTTGCGTAAATATCATCAGCCCACACCGGATATGAAATCTCTTTCTTCCGACTGCTATAATTTTCTTATGAATTTTACAGACTGTGCAGCTTCTCCGAAGATACAGGATAATCCTCTCTACCAGAGATATGTGATTCCGGTAATAAAAGAAATCGAAACCGGTTATCAGCAGGATATCACTGCAGCGCAGCTGAGCCGGAGCGTTTTTGTCTCTCCGCAGTATCTTTCCCGTCTGTTCCGCCGTTTTATGGGCTGCTCGGTTTACGAGTACGTTACCATGTACCGCATCAGCCGCGCACGTGAGCTTCTGCTTTCCAGACCGGATATGAAGATCCAGGATGTTGCCGGCGCTTCCGGATTTTCCGATGCCAGCCACTTTATCGCCATGTTCCGTAAAGTCACAGGCACAACTCCTCTGGATTTCCGAAAGATGTACTGATATATTCCTACTGCACAGCACAAAAACTGCCCTGCCGGAAACGTCGTAGAAGACGTTTTCCTGCAGGGCAGTTTTCTGCTGCTCTTATCAGCCAAATGCCGGTATCCTATATTCTGATCCATCAGACAAAAGCATCTGTATCCTATATCTGTTTGCTCTCAGTTTCCGTAATATAATTCCAGAATACGGTCAACTCTTTGGCTGGCCTCCAGATTCTTCAGAAGATCGCTCCTGCTCCTGATCTGGCTGTCCAGCTTCTTCCGTTCCTCCTGCAGTTGCCGCAAAAGTGACGCTTTCCGAAGAGCTTCCTCTTTCTTCTGTATCTCGTTCTGATCCATTTTTTTCTCCCTGTACAGTCTCTGTTTCCAGATTCTCTGCTACATTTTCCCGTTGCTGTTCCGCTTCTTTCTCTGCCTGCTGATCTTTCTCGATCCTTCTCATCCGTACTTTTGCCCGCTTTCTGGACATCACGCGTTTCACTGCAACTACCACGGTGCAAAGAACAAAAAGTATTACCGAGATTACCAGTGAAACATCCACGCCGGTTCCCGGAAACAGTATTTTATCTGTGCGGAACCACTGGATCACTGCTCTTCCAAGACCATAGCCTGCCAGATATCTCAGAAAGATCTCTCCCTGAAATACTTTTTTGCGAAGCAGCATCATAAGCACCAAAAGCACAAGCAGACACCAGAGACTTTCATAGAAAAACAAGGGCTGTACCAAAATCCAGGTACCACCGTCCACGGTTTGAAGCTTTTCACGCATAGCCGTGGTGACCTCTCCTGCCCGTACCGCAGTCAACGGCAGCTGCATGGAAAAAATGTTGTCTGCATATTCCCCGAAAGATTCTCTGTTAAAAAAGCTCCCCCACTTTCCTATTATCTGCCCGATCAGAAGTCCCATGCAGGCAAGATCTGCCATCTGCCAGAAGGATTTCTTTCGGATCCTGCAGTAGACCGCACCACCCAGCACACCGCCCAGAAGTCCGCCATAAAACATAAGTCCTCCGGACCGTATATTCAGAAGCTGTCCCGGATCATTTTTATAAAGGCTCCAGGAAAAAGCCGCATAAAGCAGCCTTGCCCCTGCCACACCGGAAAGCAGCGTTATGATGGCCAGATCCAGATATGCATCCGGATCTTCATGATTTCTTCTGGCTTCCAGTACCACAAAAAAGATTCCCAGAAGCATTCCTATCGCGATCAGGACGCCATAGATCGTGATCTCAAAGCCAAAAATCTCAAAGGATCTCGGCACATGATCCAAAACCAGATTTAATCCGGGAAACCGAATTGACATATCCATAAAATCACCTGTTATAATTTTTCAGCTTACAGCCGGTATTTCACAGACGTTGGTGATCACACGTTAAATCTGAATAAGATCACATCTCCGTCCTGTACAACGTACTCTTTTCCTTCCATACGTACAAGGCCCTTCTCTCTGGCACCTGCATAGGAACCGCAATCCAGAAGATCCTGATAATTCACAACCTCTGCTTTGATAAATCCACGTTCAAAGTCTGTGTGGATCTTACCTGCTGCCTGCGGTGCCTTGGTTCCGATCTTGATAGTCCATGCTCTTGTCTCATCCTCTCCTGCTGTCAGGAAGCTCATAAGGCCAAGAAGGTGATAGCTTGCGCGCACCAGCTTCTCCAGGCCGGACTCTGTCAGTCCCAGATCCTCAAGGAACATCTTTCTCTCATCCTCATCCAGCTCGGAGATCTCCTCCTCGATCTGCGCACAGATCACAAATACCTCGCTGTTCTGTTTGGCAGCGTATTCACGTACTGCCTGTACATACTGATTGTTCGCCCCATCATCTGCGATATCATCCTCTGCAACGTTAGCCGCAT
This sequence comes from Blautia sp. RTP21359st1_E11_RTP21359_211015, assembly GCF_040910705.1. NCBI lineage: Bacteria > Bacillati > Bacillota > Clostridia > Lachnospirales > Lachnospiraceae > Blautia > Blautia sp. RTP21359st1_E11_RTP21359_211015. Next base: position 8,873 of record NZ_JBDGAB010000030.1, on the reverse strand, counting down.
AGATCACCGGTTTTGCAGTAAGAAGATTATAGGTTGCAAGCCATGCATCCTCATCTTCGTTCTCTGTTTCCAGAGTAATGGCAAGCTGTCCCTCTTCCAGATGCGCCTTTACTTTTTCAAGGAATGCAAGCTCTTTGGCAGCTTCCTTATCCATACGTGCAGTCTTGGTAACCTTGGCAATTCTTCTCTCGAGGATCTCAAGATCAGAGAAAACAAGCTCCAGATTAATAGTCTCGATATCGCGGAGCGGATCAATGCTTCCATCTACATGAACAACATTGGAATCCTCAAAGCAGCGTACCACGTGAACGATAGCATCTACCTCACGGATATTTGCAAGGAACTGGTTTCCAAGTCCCTCTCCCTTAGATGCGCCTTTTACAAGACCTGCAATATCGACGAATTCGATCACTGCCGGTGTTACTTTTTTTGATTTATAAAAATCTCCGAGAAGATTCAGTCTCTCATCCGGAACGGTTACAACCCCCACATTGGGGTCGATAGTACAGAACGGATAGTTTGCGGATTCTGCTCCGGCTTTTGTCAGTGAATTGAATAATGTACTTTTTCCTACGTTAGGAAGTCCTACGATACCTAATTTCATCTCTCTATATACATCCTTTCGATATATTTATTTACAGTATTTTTCAGATACTCTTTAAACAGGCCTTTCCGTTTTTCAGGCCATTCCTGTCCCATATTACCATACACAGCCTGAAATCGCAACTGTGAGGCATTTGTTGTTACTGTCAGTCCCTGGACATGATCATCAGAAGCTGCCCGCTTTCATACAGGATCTCTGCGGTTTCTTCCGAAATCTCATTGCTGACGGTCAGGCCACTGTCTTCTACTGTCAGATGATATCCGTTCAGCGGATACTTAAATCCCCTCAGAGTGAGGCCTGTCACATCACCTCCCACAGTAAAGAATGAAACATATTTTCCAAACTGCTCCTCTCTGTGCAGTATAGTTCCGCTTTCTGCAAGTGTGATATAATTCCACTGATCTGCGATCGCAATACGAACGCCCTGTTCCTTACCCATAGAAAGCAGTCCCAGATTCGCCAGCACATGATCCAGCCTTGTGCCGGTAGCTCCCAGGATCAGGATATCCTTTGCACCCTTGCGGATCATCTGGTTTACCGCAGACTGTGTATCCGAATCATCCTTCTCTGGCTTCAGCCTGATGATCTCCGGTCCCTTCAGGCTTTCCATATATTTTTGGCCTTCTTCGGAAAGACTGTCAAAATCCCCAATTGCAAGATCCGGAATAAATTCCCGGTTTTTCATAAACCATTCCATCCCCTTATCTGCAGCAACAAGAGTGATTTTCTCTCCTCGGCTTTCTTCTATTCTTTTTTTTAAAAAATCGAGGGCAAAACCATTCTGGATATTGCCCCCGCTGATTATTATTGTATCGATCATTTTCAGTCCAGCTCTTTTTTGATATTGTGGATTTTTTCTGTAATGTGTCTTACATTGGCTGCCACATCGCCCTTAAATACCCAGGAACCTGCGACCATGAGGTTTGCACCGGCACGCATAACCGTCTCCAGTGTATCATCATTGATACCACCATCTACCTGGATATCAACATCCAGCTCTTCTTCATCAATAAGCTCACGAAGCTCCTGGATCTTCTCCGTGCATTCGTCCATGTATTTCTGTCCGCCAAATCCTGGCTGAACAGTCATTATCAGCACCATATCTACATCTTCAAGAAGATGGCTGATGTCATTTACCGGTGTGGATGGCTTGATCGAAACTGCCGCCTTTACCCCTGCTGCCCTGATCTGCTCCAGTGTACGCTCCAGATCCTCACATGCCTCCGCATGTACAGTAATGGAATCTGCTCCGCATTCTACAAAATCGCGGATATATCTTTCCGGTTCTGTTACCATCAAATGTACGTCGAAAAACATGTTGGATTCTTTCCGGATCGATTTGATCACCGGCATTCCAAAAGAAATGCTGGGAACAAAATCTCCATCCATAACATCAATATGCAGATATTCAACGCCTTCCTTTTCCAGAATTTTGATCTGTTCTCCCAGTCTGTTAAAATCTGCTGATAAGATCGACGGGCACAATCGGTATTCCATGACTCAGTATCTCCTTTTCTCTTTTAATTCCTGGTGCAGCTCCAGATAATCTTCATATCGGAGTCTGCTGATCTCATTGTTCTCAAGGGCTTCCTTAACAGCGCAGCCCGGTTCATGTATGTGACGGCACCCCTGAAAGCGGCACTGTCCTTCATATCTTCGGAACTCTGGAAAGTAATCCTTCAGTTCCTGCTCCTCCATATTTTCAATATATAAGGAGGAAAATCCCGGCGTATCCACAAGGAATGTATCCTGTGCCACCGGTATGATCTGTGCATGGCGCGTGGTATGTTTTCCCCGTTTCAGCTTACGGCTGATCTCACCGGTTTCCATCTCCACTTCTTCCTGAAGGGAATTTGTAAGAGAAGATTTTCCCACGCCGGATGGGCCGGCAACCACAGTTGTCCTGCCCTGAAGCACTTCTTCGATCTCGTCGAGTCCTTCTCTCTTCAGGGCACTTGACAGGATCACCTGATAGCCGCAGCTCTGGTATGTTTCATAGAGAAATTCCAGCTCTTCCGTTGTTGCCAGATCTTTTTTGTTAAAACAGATGACTGCCGGAACACCTTCCCTCTCCATCATAATGAGGAAACGATCCAGAAGCATGAAGTTCGGCTTCGGATTATCCATGGCAAAGATCACCAGTGCCTGATCTACATTGGCCACAGCCGGACGGATCAGAGAATTCTTACGCTTGTGGATCTCCGTCACACTTCCCTCCAGTTCCTTTTCATCCAGAACTGTAATGTCCACATTGTCACCTACCAGAGGCTTGAATTTATCCTTACGGAAAATTCCCTTGGCTCTGCATTCATATGTATTACCGTCTTCTGCATATACGTAGTAGAATCCGGCAATACCTTTGATTATCTTTCCCTGCATGATCACTCAGCTTTCTTGAATGTAACCGTGTAGGTTCCAAGCTGCTGATAATCCCCGTCTACCTCTTCATAGAGATAGATGGTTCCTGAGGTAACGCCCTCAGCACCTGAGATATCAAGCTGATACGGGAAGCTGATATTCTGTCCATCAATGATGGTGGATGCCTTAGGCTCACCGTTTACGTCCTGGATCAATTCCAGACGGATCGCGCCTCCATTGTAGCCGGACGGAGTATCCAGTGTCTGTGTACATTTCCAGCCTGTGTTTGCATTGACATCTGCTGTAGATGTAGTTGTGGATACTGTGCTGTCCGCAGATGCTGTGCTGTCTGTAGATGCTGTACTATCTGCAGATGCTGTGCCGTCTGCAGATGCTGTGCCGTCTGTGGATGCTGTGCCGTCTGTGGATGGAGCCTTGTCACCGGAGCTGATGGTAATGCTGATCGGCTGATCCGGGTCCGCTGCCGCATAGGCTTCCGGATCCTGTGCGATAACTGTACCTGCAGCTTCTGTACTCTGCTGTTCTGTTATCTGGATATCAATAAATTTACCTAAAGTAGTAAGTGCATCATCCTTGGTCATTCCCACAACACTCGGGACCTCAGCATTATCGCCATAATCGACCCCTCGGCTGACTGTCAGTGTCACAGAAGAGCCTGCCTGCACAGAAGTACCTGCTGCCGGCTCGACATTGTAAACATATCCCGGATCTACCAATGCATATCCGTTGTCATCTGTGTCACTGTATTCTTTCTGGACATTTACCTGAAGTCCAAGATCTTCCAGAGTCTGCTGTGCATCGATTCCTGTGCGTCCATCCAGATCCGGGATCGTAACCTGTGCTGTTCCGGTGCTTACCCAGTATTTCACAGTTGTATTGGCTTCAACCTGTGTTCCCGCAGCTGTCTCCTGACGGGAGATCCTGCCTTTTTCCTGATCGGATGCCTCCTCACCGGCCATCTGGACACCCAGATGTGCATCGTTTGCAAGTGTTTTAGCCTCTTCCTCTGTCTTGCCTACAAGATCAGGAACGGTTGCCAGACCGTCAGCTGCTGATTCCTGCTTCGCTTCTGCCTTGCTGCTGTCTGCAGCTCCGCTGCTGCCGGTTCCAAACAGTCCTGCGGCACGTCCAAGCACTACCACAAGAACGATCAGAAGGACTGCACCTCCGATCAGTGCCGCAATCGTCAGACCTCTTCCGGAACCATGATGCTTCTTTTTCTTTCCGGATCTATGCTCGGATCTCGGTCTGTATTCTTCCTCTGCATCATCGTAATCGTTATCGTCGTATTTTTCTTCCTCAAGTGCGGTGATCTCCGGTTTTGTGATCTGCTTCGGTGTATGTTTGATCTCACCAAGCTCTTCTTCTGAGATCACAACCGTCTTGGCATCGTTGTCAACTGTAGTAAGCTTTACAAAATCACCCTGGGGATCGATCAGAGAATGCTTCAGGTCTGCGATCACATCCTCCATACGGCTGTAACGACGATCTACACTTTTCTGTGTACATTTCAGAATGATCTGCTCCAGACTGTACGGAAGGTCCGGTGTATAAACACTTGGCGGAACCATCTCTTCCTGCAGATGCTTGATAGCGATCGCCACAGTGGTATCTCCGTCAAAAGGAACTCTTCCTGTGACCATCTCATACAGTGTGATTCCAAGAGAATAGATATCGCTCTTCTCATCGCTGTATCCGCCTCTCACCTGCTCAGGTGAGCTGTAATGTACAGATCCCATTACATTGGAGCTGATCGTATTGGAAGATGCAGCTCTGGCAATTCCAAAGTCTGTCACCTTTACTTTACCATCTGTGGAGATAATGATATTCTGGGGTTTCACATCTCTGTGAACGATACCATGGCTGTGTGCCGCCTCCAGACCCATAGAAACCTGGATTGCGATACTTGTAGCCTCTTTAATGGAAAGCTTTCCCTTCTTGGAGATGTATTCCTTCAGAGTGATACCCTCGATCAGTTCCATAACAATGTAATAAACACCGCCGTCATCTCCTACGTCAAATACATTGACGATATTCGGATGTGTAAGACCAGCTGCCGCCTGGGCCTCACTTCTGAATTTCTTTATAAACGTGGTGTCTTCCCGAAACTCCGGTTTCAGGACCTTCACTGCAACAAAACGGTTCAGCTTATGGTCCATAGCCTTATAGACATCTGCCATTCCGCCAGTTCCGATTTTTCCTACGATCTCATAGCGCTCGGCTGTGATCATTCCCGTCTTCAACATGCTTCCACCTCATTCGTGAATGGCTCTACCAGTACGACTGCAATATTATCCTTACCACCATTCTGATTTGCTTCCCGAAGGAGCGCACTGCCCTTCTGATCAATATCTGCTTCCGGATCGGATATGATCTCCTGGATCTTCTCATCTTCAACCATATTGCTGAGACCGTCTGAACACATCAGGATCGTACATCCTTTTTCAAGTTTCAGATCAAAGAAATCCACATCCACCGTTTTCTCCGCGCCAAGTGCCCTTGTAATGATGTTCTTATCTGGATGATTCCGTGCTTCCGCTTCGCTGATCTCGCCCATTCTCACCATTTCCTGTACCAGGGAATGATCTCTGGTGACCTGGCGGATTCCGTCCTGGATCACATATAAACGGCTGTCACCCACATTGGCTACATAGGCATACTGATCTACAATAGTCGCCACCACCATAGTGGTTCCCATGCCCCGGAGGTTTTCGTCTTCCTGCGCACGGTTTCTGATCTCCGTGTTCGCAGCTTCGATCGCATGACGAATAACCTTCACAGGATTGTAATCCGCATCTTCACGGATTTCATCCACAAGGATCCGTACTGCATGTGAGGATGCATAGTCACCGGCGTTATGGCCGCCCATTCCGTCCGCGACTGTGAAAAGATTAGGCAGATTTCCAACCGGACCTTCAGATGCAAACACGTAATCCTGATTCATCTTCCGCTTCTGCCCTACATCAGTAGCTGAGTATATCCTCATGTCACTTCTCGCTTTCTGTTTTTTCCATGTAACTTTTTCTTAGCTGTCCACAGGCACCGTCGATATCGCTGCCCATTTCCCTTCTAATAGTAACATTAATTCCGTATTTTTCAAGTTTTATTTTGAAATTCTCCACAGCCTGTCGAGTAGACCTCACATAGGAGCGTTCCTTGATGGGATTGACCGGAATCAGATTTACATGGCAATTAATGCCTTTTATACGGCCTGCCAGCTGTCTCGCATCTTCTTCACTGTCGTTGACGCCGGCTACAAGACTGTACTCAAAGGTGATCCTTCGGCCTGTTTTGTCAAAATAATTTCTGCAGGCATCCAGAACCTCATCCATAGAATACTTATTCGCGATCGGCATCAGTTCCTGTCGTTTTTCATCATTTGGAGCATGAAGGGAAAGTGCCAGAGTGATCTGAAGCTTTTCTTCAGCCAGATCATACATCTTCGGCACGATCCCACAGGTAGAAACCGTCACATTTCTCTGACTGATCCCAAGACCGTTTTCGTCGGTAAGGATCCGGACAAAACGGACAAGATTGTCATAATTATCCATCGGCTCACCGGTTCCCATCACAACTACATTGGCCACACGTTCACCGGTATCTGCCTGGATACGGTAAATCTGATCCAGCATCTCGGACGGTTTCAGGCATCTGGTCAGTCCTCCGATGGTAGATGCACAGAATCTGCATCCCATACGGCAACCCACCTGAGAAGAAATGCACACAGAATTTCCGTGGTGATACCGCATGAGAACACTCTCGATCACATTTCCATCTTCCAGCTGGAACAGATATTTTCTGGTTCCGTCAATTTTTGAGATCCTTACATCTGCCTGGGTCAGTGCTGTGATCGGATAAGCCGAAAGCTTTTCCCTGAGGCTTTTGGAAAGATTTGTCATTTCATCCCAGGAGGTAACCAGCTGCTGGTGAAGCCATGCATAGATCTGTTTCGCCCGGAAAGGCTTTTCACCGATCTTTGTCATGAATTCCTTCAATTCCTCCATGGTCATGGATTTTACATCTGTCATTTTCTGTTATTTCCTTCTGAATCTGGCAATAAAGAATCCATCTGTCTTATGTATTCCCGGCAGAAGCTGCAGATAGCCAAGCTTCGTGGACTTACAGTGCAGTTCCTCCGGAATATACGGATCCAGGCTTTCCAGCCGGTACGGATAATTCTTTAAAAACCATAATACATTTTCTTCGTTTTCTTCCCGGGCAATGGTACATGTGCTGAAGATCAGCGTTCCATCCGGTTTCACATACTTTGCAGCCTTATCCAGGATCATTCTCTGGAGCATTACGATCTCTTCCTGTTTCTGCGGAGTTGCCCGGTATTTGATTTCCGGTTTCTTGCCGATAACTCCATAACCGGAGCACGGTACATCCGCGATCACAATATCCGCAGCCTGTTCGGAATCCGGATCATATACCGTTGCATCCTGAACTCTGGCTTCCACATTGATCACTCCGGTCCTGTGGATGTTTTCTTTGATAAGATCTGCCTTATACTGACTTACATCTCTGGCATCCACATTTCCGTAATCCCCCATTTTGTCTGCCGCATGGATGCTTTTTCCACCTGGTGCAGCGCACATATCGATGATATGGTCACCTTTTTTCGGACTTGCAGCTTCCGCTACAAGCATAGAACTTACATCCTGCACCAGGATCTTTCCCTGAAGGAAGGTCTCAAGTGTCAAAATATGATTGTAATCGGAAATCTTCAGTGCATAGGGAAGATAAGGAGCCTGTTCTACTGTCACTCCCTGAGACTTCAAACTGGTGACGATCTCTCTCAGAGACGCCTTATGAGTACGGCACCGTACTGTGATCGGTCTTTCTGTCAGAAAATCCTCCAGGATCTTCTCCGTAGTCTTCACTCCGTAGGCTGCTTTCCATTTTTCTACCAGATATTCCGGCATGGAATATTTCACAGAAAGATAACGGACTTCGTTTTCTTCCCTGGAAGGAAGCTCCAGATCACCGATCTCTCTTACGATCGTACGGAGCACCCCGTTGACAAAGGGCTTTAGATTATAAAAGCCTTTTCGCTGTGCCAGCTTTACCGCTTCATTGCATACTGCACTGTCCGGAACACTGTCCATAAATTTCAGCTGATATACCGCACTTCTCAGGATCTCACGGATCTGCGGTTTCATCTTGTTTACAGAAACCTTGGAAAAAGAATCGATGACATAATCAATATAGATCCTGTATTCCAGGGTTCCCTCACATACTCTTGTAATAAAGCTACGTTCCTGTTTCGGAAGAAACTGATATTTGGAAAGCGCATTCCGGATCGCAATATGGCTGTGCTCACCCTCCTCCTCGATCTGTAACAGGATCTCAAGGATCAGTTCTCTGGTATTTACTCCGCTGCTAATCACGATCTCTACCTCCTGCAAGGATAATCAGTCTCAGAAGCTGCAGAATAGATGCCGCCAGAGCTGCTACATAGGTAAGCGCTGCCGCTGTAAGTACTTTTCTTGCACCCTTTTTTTCATCTGCACCTAAGATACCTGTACTTTCCAGCATTTTAAGCGCTCTGGAAGACGCATTGATCTCAACCGGAAGTGTCACCAGCTGAAACAGTACTGCCAGTGAAAACAAAACAATTCCCAGAGTTACCAGCGGATCAATGGAAAAGATCAGTCCTGCGATAAACAGCGGCCATGAAAGCTGGGAACCAATATTTGCGGCAGGTACAATGGCTGAACGGATATTCAGTGGTGCATAATTGATCGCATCCTGGATCGCATGGCCACATTCATGTGCTGCCACCCCCACAGCCGCCAGAGAATTTCTTCCATAAATATCTTCTGAAAGGGAAACCGTTTTCGTTCTCGGATCATAGTGATCCGTAAGACTTCCGCGGATCGGAACCACC
>NZ_JBDGAB010000029.1:0-45417 GCF_040910705.1 Blautia sp. RTP21359st1_E11_RTP21359_211015 | reverse complement strand
GTTGCAGCATATGCATTCTTTCTGGCTTCTTTTAATGTCTCTCCTTTGGCAGTGATGCCAAGAACACGCCCACCGTTTGTAACGATCTCTCCATCTTTAAATTTAGTTCCCGCATGGAAACAGTAGTATCCGTCTTTGTCCTTAAAATTCTCAAATCCATGGATCGGGATACCTTTTTCGTATTTTACCGGATATCCATCACTTGCAAGAACAACACAAACTGCTGCATTGTCCTCAAATTTCAGATCGATCTGATCAAGTTTGCCGTCTACACAGGCTTCCATTACTTCAATGATATCATTCTCCATACGCGGAAGAACAACCTGTGCCTCCGGATCCCCAAATCTTGCATTATATTCCAGAACCTTCGGGCCATCTGCAGTAAGCATCAGTCCGAAGAAAATGATTCCCTTAAACGGACGTCCCTCTGCTGCCATGGCATCTACTGTTTTCTGATAAACATATTTCTTACAGAATTCATCTACTTCCGGAGTATAGAACGGACTTGGAGAAAATGTTCCCATTCCGCCTGTATTCAGTCCCTGATCCCCATCCTTCGCACGCTTGTGATCCTGTGCGGATGTCATGGTACGGATCGTCTTTCCATCTACAAAAGAAAGTACGGAAACCTCACGGCCAGTCATAAATTCTTCAATTACCATGGTATTTCCGGCATTTCCGAATTTTTTGTCTTCCATGATCTCTTTTACGCCAGCTTCTGCCTCTGCAAGATCCTGGCAGATCAGAACACCTTTTCCAAGAGCAAGGCCATCTGCCTTCAAAACGATCGGGAATTTTGCCTCGGTCCTTAAATATTCCAGAGCTTTTTCCGGATCATCAAAATTCTCATAAGCAGCTGTAGGAATGTCGTATTTTTTCATAAGATCCTTGGAAAAAGCCTTGGAGCCTTCCAGAATAGCAGCATTTTTGCGCGGTCCGAACACACGCAGTCCCTCTGCCTCAAATACATCTACGATTCCGCCCACAAGAGGATCATCCATTCCCACGATAGTAAGATCGATCTCTTTTTCTTTGGCAAAGGCTGCCAGTTTTTCAAACTCCATTGCTCCGATATCTGCACATTCCGCATACTCTGCGATTCCTGCATTTCCAGGTGCACAGTAGATCTTGTCAACTTTCGAGCTTTTTGCAACACTCCATGCAATTGCATGTTCTCTTCCGCCGCTTCCTACGATTAATACTTTCATCTGTTTACTCCTTTGTTTCATCTGTCTGCTGATTACTTTAAAGAAACAATTCCATCTGTCACTGTGATCTTGTCATTGGCGATAAGATTGATTGCTTCCGGAAGGATCTTCCACTCCGCTTTTTCCATTACACGTCTCTGAAGCTCCTTGGATGTATCTCCGTCTTTTACCTTTACTGCCTTCTGAAGAATGATCGGACCTGTATCCGTTCCGGCATCTACGAAATGAACCGTAGCGCCTGTTACTTTCACTCCTCTTGCGAGAACTGCATCATGAACCTTAAGTCCATAAAAACCTTTTCCGCAGAAAGACGGGATCAGAGATGGATGGATATTGATGATCTTGTTGGGATACGCTTCCACCATCATCGGAGGGATCGCAACCAGATATCCTGCAAGAACAATCAGGTCTACCTCTTTTTCCTGAAGCTTCGCCAGTAATGCTTTATGGAAAGCTTCTCGGTCCGGATAGTCTTTCGGTGCGATGCATACCGCCTCTATATCATGCTTTCTGGCTCTTTCCAGAGCATAAGCGGAGGCATTATTACTGATCACGATATCCACTTTTGCATTTGTGATCTCTCCTGCATCAATAGCATCCAGGATCGCCTGAAGATTCGTTCCCCCACCGGAAACAAGAACACCGATCTTTAACATAAGGTCACTCCCTTTTCTCCCTCTTCAATGGATCCTACCACATATGGCTTATCGCCGGTTTTACGGATAGCTTCCATTGTTTTGTCAACATCTGCAGGATCTACTGCCAGGATCATTCCAAGACCCATATTATATGTATTATACATCATATGCTCATCAATATTTCCTTTTTCAGCAAGGAGCTTGAAGATCGGAAGTACCGGATAGCTGTCTTTTTTGACAACAGCTCTGGTTCCCTCTTTCAGCATACGTGGGATATTCTCATAGAATCCACCCCCTGTGATATGGCTGCATGCATGGATCTTCACGCCAGACTCTCGGATGCTCTTCAGCGCTTTTACATAGATTCTGGTCGGTGCGATCAGTGCCTCTCCCAGAGTTGTTCCAAGCTCTTCATAATAAGTATCCAGAGACTCTTTTGTCATGTCAAATACTTTACGTACAAGAGAAAATCCATTACTGTGAACTCCTGTGGAAGCCATACCGATCAGGACATCTCCTGGTTTCAGGGCCTCTCCTGTAAGAAGATCTTTTTTGTCAACGACTCCTACTGCAAATCCGGCAAGGTCGTACTCATCTTCCGGCATAAGTCCAGGATGCTCTGCTGTCTCACCACCGATCAGAGCTGCCTCAGACTGTACACAGCCCTCTGCAACACCTTTTACGATCTCTGCGATCTTTTCCGGATAATTTTTGCCGCAAGCAATGTAGTCCAGGAAAAACAATGGCTCGCCGCCTGCACATGCAATATCATTTACACACATGGCTACAGCATCGATTCCGATGGTATCATGCTTGTCCATAACCATGGCTACCTTAACCTTGGTTCCACATCCGTCTGTTCCGGAAACCAGAGTAGGCTCTTCCATATCTTTGAATTTCTCCATGGAAAATGCACCTGAGAATCCACCGATTCCTCCAAGTACCTCCGGTCTCATTGTCTTGGCAATGTGCTTTTTCATCAGCTCTACTGATTTGTATCCTGCCTCAATATCTACGCCTGAAGTCTTGTAATCCATAATGTCCTCCTTATGACAACACCTTTTTATTTTTATGGTAAAAGATTTATTTAGTAATTTTTGTATCCAACTTCCTGAAGCCTTGCGTCTTTCTTCTCAACCTGCTCCTTCAGATCCTGACTGTAGGCTTTCAGTCTGGAAAGAAGCTCTGCGTCGGAAGTTGCAAGGATCTTGGCAGCAAGAAGTCCCGCATTGGCGCCACCATTGATCGCTACTGTAGCAACCGGGATACCGCTTGGCATCTGTACGATTGAGTAAAGGGAATCTCTTCCTCCCAGAGAGGTTGTATGCATCGGAATACCGATCACCGGCATCGGAAAGATCGCTGCGCACATTCCCGGAAGATGAGCTGCCATTCCTGCGCCTGCGATGATAACTTTGAAGCCTTTTTCTTCTGCTGTCTTTGCATACTCGAAAAATACATCCGGTTCTCTGTGTGCGGAAATGATCTTCATTTCATAATCAATCCCCAGTTTCTCCAGGATATCTGCTGCTTTGCTCATAACCGGCATATCTGAATCACTACCCATTACAATTCCTACTTTTGCCATTGTGTTCTCCTTTCATGGTACACTAACTGAATATTAGCCTGTGTCCTTTGACTATTGTTATGGTTATTCTACGTATATTCTCACTTTCTGTCAATACGATCGGAAAAACTGTAAATTTACTAATTAACTTATATTATTATTTAATGGAAGATTCTCAAAAGGACGGTTCAATTCCTCTGTTCCGGGAAGAACAAACCTTCCGTTTTCGATAATGGAGATCATTTCTCCCTCATCATCGATCACCCGGATACTTCCAAGCTCATCATAAGGTATCGTAATATCTGTATGACAGCCATAATAAGCAAGGCTTACGTCATCCTTTCGCATCTCGGAAATCTCATTATCCCTGGCAATGATCTCTTTTCCATCCGGATTATATACCGGTGTATCCTCTGCCCAGCTGTAACAGGTATCGCCCACAGCAAAATGCGGTCCCATTTTTTCTGCGATCAGGATCGGAAGCTTATCCGCAATTCCGTATTTCAGCGCCGCCACATAAGCTGTGGTATTTGTACCGATGGCAAACTCTCCCATGGGGATCTTCGGATGGTGGTGGAGGATATTATCTTCAATATATTTCCGGTTCTCTTCTTCGGTTTTAAAATTCGAGCAGGTGTAATCAATAACCTGGCCGCAGTCAAATACCAGCTTCAGATCCCGGAACTGAAGACCGTTCAGATATACTTTTTTCACATGAAGGATTCCGCCTGTGCCTGCCAGCTGCGGAGATGTAAAGACTTCGCCCACCGGAATGTTCACATCTGCCACGCAGTTCTCAAAATTCGTCTGTTTCTTCGGATCTGTCAGTTCATGAAGATGGATCAGAAGATCCGTCTCATTGTCTCCACGTCCTTTGACTTCCACCCACTCACAGGTATCCAGGGTATTGATGATCGTCTGCTGGATTTCCTGATAGAGATGGTAATCCAATGTATTGATCTTTACGATCTCACGGAAAATTTCCTCATAATTTCCACCAATCTCAGGAACCGGATATGCAATGATCGTAAAACTTCTCTCATCACCTTTGATGTATCGGTTTACGATCTGTCCGGATTCATTGTCAAGTTCTGTCTGAAGCTTCTGCTGTGTCTCGCTTAATGCATAAGCTTCCGGTTTACTTATCGGAGAGAAAGGATTTTCTCCAAATGTATCAATGCAGGCCGGACCGCCATGTACTTCTGCCAGTTCTCTGTACTTCTCATAGGAGGTCTGCATAGCACGAAGTTTTCGCTGAACAAAATCCCCATCCAGGAACAATGCACTGTCCTGACGATGATCGTAATCGTACTGCGGATTGGCAACGCCGCCTGTATAGCCTACTCTCACGGCGCCTCTCTTATTTACCACATGCGTTGCATGGCGATAGATCACCGGCTTCAAACCCATTTTTTCAAACTGGAGGATCGCTGCTTTTACCATCCGTTCAAAACCAAGACTATATCGGATATTTACTGTTTTCTTTTTTGTGATATCCTTCCGTCCGGTGATAAATCCGATCCGATAGCCTTCTGTATAGGTAGAAGCCATCTTATCGATCTCTTCCTGAGAAAGGGAGTTCAGAAACTCTGCAACTCCTGTTTCATTCTCTGAAACAAACTCGCCATAGCGATACAGATATCTCAGATCCGAAAGATCCGAATTCATGATGATATCTGCTGCAAAGTCAAGCTCCGGATCTACACCTTCCCGTATCCTCTGCTCCATCATATCCTGGCAGTAATCATTTACATAGGAACGGAGAATCCCCTCCACTGTTGCCGCCTCCGGAAGTTCTTCCTCACAAAATGCAGAATATACTTCTAGAAACAGTTCCATGGATACAGTCATATCCCACAGCCTTTTCTCATGAGCATAAGCTACAGTTCCTGCGATCTCTGCATACAGAAAACTGAAGGCTTTTCCATATTCTCCCATCTGCTGTACTGCATACGCCGGATTTCCATAGCTGCTTTCATAATTTTCCGGGAGGATATCCTGATAAAAGCAATGATTTCTCTCTTTCAACACCTCCATCGTAAGCTCTGCTGCGCTCTCATCCATCACATCTGCTGCCATGGAAAGAAACTTTGCCCTGTTTCTGAAAAAATCTCCAAACGGTTTTTTTACGGTTTCTTCTGTTATGATCTCACGGATCCGTTCCTTCGCAAGTCCATAACGTTCTTTCATGCATTCTTCCAAGACTTCATCTCCCATCTTTTTCATCATCGATCACATGCCCCAGGGCAATGTGTTTGTCAACGAGTTCTTTCATATATTCCCAGATCACTTCAGAACCCTCTCCTGTTTTCCGGTTTCTCTTATAAATCTGACTTTTCTTCACCTGATGCTCTTCCCAGCTTTTTCCGTTGGAAGCATCATTTAGAAACAATGGCTGACAATTATCTAGCACATGGGCAAATTTCGCCTCCGGGGTTTCGTAAGCCTCAAACTCCTCCCATAATGCTTTTAACCACTGTCCCTGATCTTCCGGCAATAGTCCATAGATCCGTTCTGCTGCCTGCTTCTCCCTGTATTCCTTGGTTGTCGCTCCTTTTTCATCATATGCATAGGTATCACCTGCATCGATTTCTACCAGATCATGCGCCAGTACCATAGGAATCACCTTCGAAAGATCCACTTCCTCATTGGAATATTCCTTTAAAAGCACCGCCATCAACGCCAGATGCCAGGAATGCTCCGCATCATTCTCTTTCCGCTTTCCGTCTGCAAGATATGTCTGTCGGAAAATATTCTTGACTTTATCTATCTCCATAATAAAGTCCAGCTGTTTTTTTAAGCGTTCTTTTTTATCCATCTGTTATACCCCCGATAAAAAAAGTCCCAGCCAGATAACCAGGATCACTCCGTTCAAAATAGACCCGACCATGCTCGTCCTGTGTTTCCGGTTTTCTTCCGAAAAGCTGGAAAGCCCCAGTGTAAAGCCATATGCAGAAAGCAGCATGGCAAAAAGCCCGGTTCCGCCGATCAGGCCCCCGAGCTTTCCATCAAAAAAGAGTGCAAGCACAACTGCCGCGATAAACAGCACGAGGGAAGCCGCCGCAAGTCCTACAGACCATTTTCCCTTGGAAGCTTCTCTTTTTTTTGCAAATGCATATCTATATCTTCTTGCCATTAATTTTTCTCCTAATCCTGTCGCAGACTGCATAAATCCCATATCCAAGCGCTGCGCCCAGAGTATTCAATATCATATCATCCACATCAAAGCAGCCAACTTTTGTAAGCAGCTGGATCACTTCTATCGTCAGACTGATAAAAAAGCCGGATAATATGATAAAAAAGCCATTTCGCATTTTTCCGGTTATTACCGGAAGAATAAATCCGTATGGCACAAATCCCAGCACATTTCCAAAAACATTTGTGAAAAGCGCAAATGTACCCACTATTTTTCGATAAGTCCAGAAACGCCTGATCTCCACAAACGGAACAAGATTGTAACGGTATTCTCTTTCTGCATCCGCCACTCTTCCGTATCCTTCGGAAAAGAACAGAAGATACACAAGAACAAGAACATACAATACAAAAAAAGCTGTCCCGAGTTTTTTTACTCTGCGTTTTGTCCCTTTTTCCAATATTCTCCCCTGCTTAAATAGTCCGAAAAGCCACACGGAACAACGTGCGGCTTTTCAGATCATATTAGATTAATATCTCTGATTTTCTTCTGAGCAGTCTCGCACCGTTCACGATCATCAGAATTCCTGTGACAAGTCCCGTCACCAGAACGACAATACCGAGTGCAAGGCTTCCCGCCCCGCTGCTCGCCATAGTTTTATAAATTTTTTCATTCATAAGGCTGCGTCCTCCCAGTAAAAGCGGACCTTCGGAATCCGCCGCTCTTTTATGACCTTTTATAACAATATTATTCTGCGCCGTACTGGTCATAATATGCATCAATGGCAGCTTTCAGCTTATCATCGATCACAACACGGCCTTTGTATTCTTTGTTGTAGAGATGCTCAACAACCTCCGCCATAGTTACAATAGCTGTAGTCTGAAGGCCGTAGGTTTCCTCGATCTCTTTGAGCGCACTCTTTGTTCCCTGGCCGCGTTCCATACGGTCAACAGAAACCACAAGACCTATCGGATTTACATCTCCCTGCGCTTTGATGATCGGAAGTGTTTCTTTAATGGATGTTCCTGCAGTCGTAACATCCTCAATGATCACTACCTTATCCCCATCCTGGATCGGGCTGCCAAGAAGAATTCCTTTATCTCCGTGGTCTTTCACTTCCTTACGGTTGGAACAGTAACGGATATCCTTTCCGTACATTTCACTGATCTCCATAGTTGCTGCTACAGAAAGCGGAATTCCTTTGTATGCCGGTCCAAACAGCACATCAAAATCCAGTCCGAATTTGCTTTCTATCGCTTTTGCATAATACTGTCCCAGCTTGCGAAGCTGCGCACCGGTACGGTAAAATCCTGTATTTACAAAAAATGGTGTCTTTCTTCCTGATTTCGTAGTAAAATCTCCAAATTTCAGGACATTACAGTCAATCATAAATTCAATAAATTCCTGCTTATACTGTTCCATTTATCTAATCCTCCATGTTTTTCATATAT
The DNA here is from genome assembly GCF_040910705.1 of Blautia sp. RTP21359st1_E11_RTP21359_211015. Lineage (NCBI taxonomy): Bacteria > Bacillati > Bacillota > Clostridia > Lachnospirales > Lachnospiraceae > Blautia > Blautia sp. RTP21359st1_E11_RTP21359_211015. The sequence continues at coordinate 37,420 of NZ_JBDGAB010000029.1, read as the reverse complement.
ACGACAAACCCAGGATCCACACTCTGTTACAATCCCAGTGTAAAATCCCTTTATTTATCCTGTTAATTCTAACATATGAACAACAGAATTGCAAATACGGCAATCCTCCGTTATTTCACTACTCCGATCAGCTCATTGATGTCTTCCACTTTCTGTTTTTCAAGAAATGCCTGAATACCATCTGCGATCTCCACAGTGGCATAAGGGTTAAAAAAGTTTGCAGTTCCCACAGACACTGCAGTAGCACCTGCCATAATAAATTCCAGGGCATCCTCAGCAGTTGCAATTCCCCCCATACCGATGATAGGAAGGGATACTGCATTTGCCACCTGATATACCATACGGACAGCTACCGGTTTTACTGCAGGACCGGACATTCCACCAGTTTTATTTGCCAGTGCAAATGTACGTCTGTTGATATCGATCTTCATTCCTGTCAGGGTATTGATAAGAGAAAGAACATCTGCGCCGCCAGCTTCTGCTGCTTTCGCCATCTCGGTAATATCGGTTACATTTGGGCTCAGCTTCATGATCACCGGCTGTTTTGCATATTTCTTTACTTCTTTTGTGATCTCTTCAAGAGCTTTCGGATTCTGACCGAAGGCAATTCCGCCTTCCTTGACATTCGGGCAGGAAACATTAATCTCCAGCATATCCACAGGCTCATTTCCAAGGCGTTCTACAACCTCACAGTAATCCTTTGCAGATTTTCCACAGACATTGACGATGATCTTTGTATCATATTTTTTAAGGAACGGAATATCTCTTTCACAGAAAACATCAATCCCCGGATTCTGAAGACCAATGGCATTGAGCATTCCGGATGCTGTCTCTGTCACTCTCGGTGTAGGATTTCCCGGCCACGGTACATTTGCCACACCTTTTGTCACAACTGCGCCAAGTCTGTTCAGATCCACAAATTCACTGTATTCCGCTCCGGAACCAAATGTTCCGGACGCTGTCATCACCGGATTCTTAAGTTCTACGCCGGCAAGATTTACATTCATTCTGCTCATAGCTCTACCTCCGTGCTCAGGAATACAGGTCCGTCTTTACATACTCTCTTGTTATGGACATGAGAATGAGAATCCACATCTTTGGATTTGCACACACAGGCAAGACACGCGCCTACGCCACAGGCCATACGCTCTTCCATGGAGATCCAGCACGGAATTCCTTTTTCAAGGGCATATGCCTTGATGGCACGGAGCATCGGGGCAGGTCCGCAGGCAAAGATCGCATCTGCCTCAAGATCGTTCTCACGGATGGCATCCATAACATTTCCCTTTGTTCCTGCAGAGCCGTCTTCTGTTGCCACATAGACATCTCCATAAGCTTCAAATTCCTTATTTAAAAACAGCTCATCTCTGTATCCGAGAACCATGATCTTTTCTGCGTCCAGCTGTTTAGCAGTTTCCAGCATTGGCGGGATTCCGATTCCTCCACCCATGAGAAACACTTTTTTGCCTTTTACTGCATCCAGCGGAAAACCATTTCCCAGAGGTCCCATAGTCTCAATGGGGACCCCTGCATGAAGTCTGGAAAATTCCTCCGTACCGGTTCCTTTTCCTGTAACGCGATATACCAGTCTCAGTTTTCCTTCTGCTTTATCGATCTCACAGAGACTGATGGGTCTTGGCAGAAGCTTACCGCCATTGCGGCTGTAAAGTGATACAAACTGTCCCGGCACTGCATTTTTTCCAATCTCACCTGCATCCAGCCACATACTGTAAATATCTGTACCAATACATTCCTGGCTGAGTATCTTACAGGGCTTTTTTGTTTTTTTACTTTCTGATGTACTCATAAAATGCCTCCTGTATTATCTGTTCTCCAGCGCACCGCTGATATCCGCGATCATATCTTTTACTGCCGCTCTGGAAGCATCTGCGTAATTTTCAGCGCCAAACTCTTTATATTTCTCCTGCTTATATGCAGCGATGATTCCTCTGGAAGAGTTTACGATAGCACCAAGTCCGTCCTCATTAAAGAAATGGACAAGATCTGCGCCTTTTCCACCCTGAGCACCATATCCGGGAACAAGGATAAATGTCTTCGGCATGATCTTTCTTAATACCTTTCCCATTTCCGGATAGGTCGCACCTACAACAGCACCAACATAACTATATCCATCACCCATAAGCTCATCGCCCCACTGTGCAACCTTCTCACCTACCAGCTCATAGAGCGGGCGACCGTCGATGACACGATCCTGGAACTCACCACTTGATGGATTGGAAGTTTTGACCAGAACAAAGATACCCTTTTTCTCTTCCTTGCATACATCCATAAAGGGTTTCACACCATCAGAACCAAGGTATGGATTGACTGTTGCAAAATCCTCATCAAAACCTGCATATTTTTTTGAGCCTACCTGAACCTGTCCCAAGTGACCAACTGCATATGCTGCAGATGTGGAACCGATATCACCTCTTTTGATATCACCGATCACAACCAGATCTTTGGATTTACAATACTCAACCGTTTTCTTGTATGCGATCAGTCCCGGGATACCAAACTGCTCATACATGGCGATCTGTGGTTTCACTGCCGGGATCAGATCAAAGGTCGCATCCACGATTCCTTTGTTATACTGCCAGATTGCTTCTGCAGCGCCCTCCAGAGTCTCCCCAAACTCTGCAAAAGCCTTTTTCTGGATATGCTCCGGAATATAATTCAGCATAGGATCCAGTCCTACAACGATTGGTGCATTTGTTTTGCGGATATTGCTGATCAGTTTGTTAATCATGATTCTTTCTCCTCCTGGTTTTTAAATACAATTTTTCCGTCACAGATGGTATAAAGCACTTTTCCCTTTACTTTCCAGCCATCAAACGGTGTGTTATGTCCTTTGGAAACAAATTTATTTTTATCGATAGCATACTCCTGCTCCGTATCCACGATGATCACATCTGCCGGATGGCCTTTCTGGAGAGTTCCTCTGTCAAGCCCGAGGATTTTCGCCGGGTTCAGGCACATCTTCTCAACCATCTGTTTCAGTGTGATCACATCTTTTTCCACCAGCTCTGTATAGGTGAGCGGAAGGCTTGTTTCCAGACCTACGATCCCAAATGGTGCATTCTTCATAGAACCTGTTTTTTCCTGTGCACTGTGCGGTGCATGGTCCGTGCTGATCACCTCGATGGTACCGTCCTTCAGACCCTGTTTCAGTGCTTCCACATCCTTCGGTGTACGGAGCGGCGGATTCATCTTGTAATTCGGGTCATCTGTTTTAATATCATCGGATGAAAGGATAAAATGGTGCGGGCATACTTCAGCTGTGATATTGTCGTATCCTTTCTCTTTTACGATCTTCATCATCTGGGCATCCCCATAAGTGGAACAGTGGCAGAGATGAAGATGGACTCCTGTCTCCAGCGCCAGAATGATATCTCTGGCTGTAATGGTATCTTCCACTGCATTGCAGATTCCGGGAAGCCCCAGTCTTTTGGCGTTCTCATCCTCATTCATGCATCCATCTCCACGCAGATCGATATCTTCACAATGGTCAAAAAACGGCACGCCACATTCTGCTGCGATCCTCATTGCTTCTTTACAAAGTGCTGTATTCATCACAGATTTTCCATCCTCGGACACTGCCGGGATCCCTGCTTTCACCATTCCGGCAATATCTGCAAGTTCAGTACCCTTTTCTCCCATGGTGGCTGCACCTGCCTGAAGTACATGAATACCGGAAACCTGCGCCGCCTTGTTATGTACATAGTTTACCCGGTCCGGATTATCAATAGTGGGAGTTGTATTTGGCATAGCAACTACAGTTGTCACACCACCACGTGCTGCCGCAGCAGCACCACTCTTGATATCTTCCTTATGTGTCTGGCCCGGATCACGAAAATGGACATGAAGGTCGATAATTCCCGGCATGACCAGCTTTCCTTTCGCATCGATCACACGGTCGCCGTCTTTCTTTTTCAGCTTCTGGCCTATTTCCGCAATGATTCCGTCTTCCAGATAAATATCGCCTGTTTTATCCGTATCTGTAGCCGCATCCACGATCCGGCCTCCTCGAATCAGAATCCCCATTTCTGTTCTCCTCTCATCCTGTATTTTCAAAGCAGATCCTTCAATCCGCTTGTATTCTCCTATATCATACACGAAATCTCTCTATTTATAAAGATTTTTTTTACAAAGCAATTTCGCCTCTTTTTACACCCCGGAATTGTTGGAATTTTCTCCTTGACATTTCAAAACACGGGTTATATAATCAGAGCATGGCAAAATATTTAATGTAAAATCACTAGTTTTTAGAGATTATATTTACATGAATATAGTCTGTAAAATCTGGTGATTTTTTATTATCATCAGAAGGCTATTTTAATTTTTTTTATTTTTATGGAGGTAACACAAAATGAACAAGGGAACTGTAAAATGGTTCAACGCAGAAAAAGGTTATGGTTTTATCACAGGTGAGGACGGACAGGATGTATTCGTACACTTCTCCGCTATCAACGGTGAAGGCTTCAAATCTCTTGAAGAAGGACAGGCTGTATCCTACGACTTAACAGAGGGCGCTCGCGGAATGCAGGCTGCTAACGTTACAAAGTTATAATTCTATAACCATAAAAAACGTATAAGTCAAAACGGGGCTGCTTTATGGCAGACCCGTTTTTTATTGCATTGTATTTATCCTGTATATAAAAATCCCCGGGATGCTTCAACACATCCCGGGAACCCATCATTTCATATGTGTTTTCTATTCCGCACTGTCTGAAGATAATCCGGAAATATAATCTGTCAATGCAGAAGTATCCATCACAGTATCCACCTTCACACTGGCTTCCTTCGCCTGGATCTTGGCATATGCGGAATATCCGATCCAGCCTACAAGCAGAACCGCGATGAGGATCCATGCCGCCATCTCAAGTACAAATTCTGCGCGTTCCTTCTTCAGGGCACTGTTTCGCGAGTATTTGTTGTTTTTATATTTGTCAACTTTCTTCTGGCTCATTGTCTTTCTCCTTTGCCGCTTCAGTACTTCGTTCATTATAGCACACTTGTTTTCAAAAGAAAAGCGGCAACTCCCTGAAGAAATGTGATAATTTTCTGAACTGGAGATTTTCTCTGATCAGACTGCTACGATAACGCCACCATCGTTGGCATACATACTGCTGACACCGGCAGTATCCATAACTACGATCTTTGCTGGGTGCAGTTTCTCACGGATAGCCTCCTCCAGCATCTTCGCTCTTTCCGGACAGTTGCAATGAGTGATGGCAACTGTCTTTTCCGGGATGTTGATCCCCTTCTCCCCAATGTGATCCACCATTTTTACGATTGCTTTATTCATGCCTCTGGCCTGATCCAGCTGACAGATCGTTCCTTCCGGAGTAGAGCCCATAACCGGCTTGATCTTCAGTGCACTGGCCACCAGAGCTTTCACTCTGCTCAACCGTCCGTTCTTGCGCAAAGTTTCCAGATTCTCCAACACAAAAAATGTGCTCATCTCTTCAATATATTTCTCCACTTCGCTTACTACTTCTCCAAAAGAAAGTCCCTTTTCTTCACACTCTATGATCTTCATGGCGATTAGACTCTGGCCTCCGGATGCTGATTTGGAATTAAATACATGAACCTTTTTCTCCGGCTGCTCTTCCAGGAGCAGGTTTTTTCCAAGGATCGCACTGTTATAGGAACCGCTCAGTTCCGCCGAAAGTGTCACCGCATAAATGTGTTCCGCCTCACACTCATATGCCTTCATATAGCGTTCCGGAGAAGGGCATGCAGATTTTGGACACTCCGGGCAATCTGCAACTTTCTTCAAAAAATCCTTCTGATCAAAAGTCGCATCGTCTATGATATTCTCACCGCCCACTGTCAGTGTCAGCGGTATGGATTCGATCCTTTCATCATTTTTCCATTCATCTAAAAGCTCCCCACAGCTATCTATCGCAATCTTATAGCTCAATTATATCGTCCTCTTTTCCATTATATGTAGTATTCAATACCACATCTATCGTATCACATAAACAGATATTTGAAAAGAGTTTTTTAAAAAGTCTGTCCTTTTTTCTTTATCTGAGATATAATGTCTACACGCGATCACATAAAAGAAAGGAAGTGCGGCATGCTTGCATTAAAGATTACAGATATCCGGGATTTCACAAACAAACTTTTTATAGGAGAAGTATTTGACAAATTCTGTCTGTCCGAAGCGACTGTGACTACTTTTAATACTTTTACCATTGATGGCAGGCTTCAGAAAGATTTTTTTGATACAGACAGCATGAACAGACTCACAGAGCACGGCCGGACACATTCTCTCTGGAAGGACATCAGACCTTTCTGCTGGTCTGTGATCCGCGGTAAGCGTACGCCCTTAAGCTTCAGGATCGTGCTGCATTTAAGTCGGAGTGGAGTTGAAGCTGCAATGAGAAATACAGATTTCGGAATTTCCTCCGAACAGATAGACGGACTATTCTTAAATCTTCAATTTAAAAATAACAGCCTTCTTTGTACTACCGGAACCTCTCTTAAAACATTCTCTATGGATAAACGCCCAGAGCAGCTCTGGGATGATATGATCCTGAGCTTTCTGTCCAGGAATCAGATTCTTTTTGAAAGGCTATAGTCAATTCTCTTCTTCTATTTCCCTCAGATAATACGCAAGCATATCAATAAATTCACTGTTGGTAGGCTTGTATTCTAGAGGATATCCTGCAATCTCATCCAGCAGTTTTTTATTTCCTTCCCAACACACATTTACCATTGTTCTGATATCATGCTCAATATTGGTAGGTGTTGATCTGTACTTCCGCGCCAGGTATGGATAAATATCCTTTGTGATCCGCAATGGTTTATACTGATCCCCCATGGAAATCTTTACCGCTTCCGCAACGAAAAAATATCCTTTGTATTTCGAATTTGCACCAAGTCTTCTGATCAATCCATACACCTTTTTCATACATTTGTTCCTCCATTTCATTTTTTTCTCTTTTTAAAAGCACTCCCTTATGTATAATACGACAGTTATCTATATTTTTCGCTTTCTTCTGAAAATTTATTTTATACATATTAGATACTAATTTAAATTTTTAGTCATATTTTACAGGTTATTTTTATTTAATATCTATTATTTTATTTAAAATTCCTATAATTGTGTTAAAGATACACATATTGTTATAAAAAAAGCAAAGGCTTCGCCCCATTACGGGCAAAGCCTTTCGATCATTTTATATGTCGTTTTATTTTGTAAGGACCATAAGGATATCGTTGCTTCTCTTTACAAATTTTGTCATTTCTTCAGGAGAAAGCTGTTTATGGCTCATCATTGCAAGATCATAAAGCTGTTCACAGATCACCGGAACATACTCTGATCCCTGATTTTCTGCTATAAATCTTACAAGAGGATGATTTGCGTTCAGTACAAGTACTTCCTGACCACCGAACATATTCGGATCCATTCCGTACATATTGTACATTTTCATCATATCCTGCATACGGCGGCTCTCCTCAGGAAGAGTGATCATCGCTGCAGTTCCCTCATTTTTCAGCTTCTCTACTTTTACTTCAAGTTTATCCTTGCCAAGATTCTTACGGAACACCTCAGTAAGTGTCTTGACTGTTGTTTCATCCGCTTCTCCGTCTTCACGAAGCTCTTCTGTCAGATCGGCATCAATTCTCTTGAACTGGATCGTCTGATCCTGCTGTTCAAGATGGGAAATAAACTGTGAATCGATCACATGCTTCAGCAGTACAGCATCTTTACCCGCTTCACGGAACATATTAATGTACTGGCTCTGCTGTACCTCATCGGTCACATAATAGATCACCGTTTTTTCCGGTTCCTCATTCTGGGATCCTTCAGAAGCTTTCTCCTCTGTCTTCTCCTCTTCAGCTGCTTTTGTTTCTTCTTTTTTATTTTCCTCAATGCAGTCTTTCAGGGTAAGATATTTGCCATCCAGATTCTTAAAGAGGATATAATCATTCATCTTCTCACCAAATTTCGCATCCTTGATGCATCCAAATTTGATAAACGGGCTGATATCATCCCAGTACTTCTCATAAGACTCTCTGTCTGTCTTGCACATTCCGGTGAGCTTATCTGCTACTTTCTTGGTGATGTATTCAGAAATCTTTTTCACAAAACCATCATTCTGCAGTGCAGAACGGGAAACATTCAGTGGAAGATCCGGACAGTCGATCACGCCTTTCAGAAGAAGAAGGAATTCCGGGATCACCTCTTTGATGTTATCTGCAATAAATACCTGATTATTATAAAGCTTGATGGTTCCCTCAATGGAATCATACTCTGTCCTGATCTTCGGGAAATACAGGATACCCTTCAGGTTGAACGGATAGTCCATGTTCAGATGGATCCAGAACAGCGGTTCCTTGTAATCCATAAATACCTTACGGTAAAATTCTTTATACTCTTCATCCGTGCACTCATTTGGGTGTTTCATCCAGAGCGGCTGTGTATCGCTTAAGGATACCGGCCGTTTATTGATCTTTACTTTATCTTTGGCAGGAGAAACTTCCACAACTTCTTTCTCGCCTTTATCATTCTCCTTTTCCTCTGTCTTGGCATCCTCATGGATATGTTCAACTACCACATCATCTTCACGGAGATCTGCCTCATCGATGGTTTCATACTCCTGTTCAGCATTTGCTTTGGAAAGATAGATATTTACCGGCATGAAAGAACAGTATTTCTCGATAACCTCTCTCATACGATATTCATTGGCAAACTCCAGGCTTTCCTCATTGAGGAAAAGAGTGATCTCTGTTCCCGGTTCTGTTTTGTTTCCGTCTGCCATCTCATACTCCGTACCACCGTCACAGGTCCAATGTACCGGTGTGGAACCCTCCTTGTAAGAGAGAGTATCAATATGAACTTCATCTGCAACCATAAATGCAGAATAAAATCCAAGTCCGAAATGACCGATCATCTGATCATCCGTTGTTTTATCCTTATATTTCTCAAGAAACTCTGTGGCACCGGAAAAAGCGATCTGTGTGATATATTCCTCTACTTCATCTGCTGTCATACCAATACCGTTATCGATAAACTTCAAAGTTTTCTGATCCGGATCAACGATAACATTTACAGCCGGTTTGTAACCTTCCGGGAATGTATAATCTCCCATAACTTCCAGCTTTCTCAGTTTGGTGATCGCATCGCATCCGTTGGAGATCATCTCTCTTACAAAAATATCATGGTCGGAATATAACCATTTCTTGATAATCGGAAAAATATTTTCACTGTTGATTGATAAACTGCCATGTTTTGCTGACATATATGTCACTCTCCTTTTGTTTTTATTTTTATTTCTGATGTTCCGACAGAGCCGGAAACCTGTTGTTTTTTTCAATAAATATATACTAATACGACTTTTTACAAAAGTCAAGAAAAATTTAGCACTCATCATTATAGAGTGCTAGTAACAGCATGTAAAACGGATCTCTATGTGCAAAAAAATCCCTCCGTACATTTTTTGTACGGAGGGTGCTGTAAAACTATCTTCTACATTCTGTTCTTATTTTTTCTTTCTACGATATACAAGGATTCCTCCAATACATACCACAGCCACGATCAAAATGATCACAAATGTCATGATCGGTGTACTGTCTCCCGTCTGCACTGCAGATTTCTGATTTGTCTGTGTCACTGCCGGACTCGGAGTCGCAGTAAGAACTGCTGCCTGTGATACCGTAAAAGTAACCGTACTTTCTGACTGTGTACCGGTATCCTTCCAGCTGGAGCCGTCGTATTTCTGCTGTCCAAAGGTAACTTTCAGAGTATATTTTCCCGGCTTGCTGACACGGAATGTTGCAGTATAAGGCTCTCCATCCCAGGTACGGGTCTCTGTGATCTTCCAGCTCTTCGGCTGATATCTGGTATCTCCCTTACGCGGGTTTGTATTATCCATTCCTGCACCAGCTGCTGTAAAGGTGATCTTTGTATTGGTATCATACTTGCCATTGGAATCAATGCCTGTGATCTTATTGTCCGATGCAGCGGCTTCCGTGCCCTGATATCCATTTACTGTAATACTTACTGCGATCACTGTACTGATCTTGTTGGGATTCTTAACCCCCTCCGGAAGAATGACGGTACCTTTTACATTAAATATCTGACGTTCTGCAGAAGACGGATCATAAGAAGATCCCTTAACATCCCATTTAACAGATGCCTTCTGCTCTCCCTTTGTTGTAGTGATCTTTACTGTTCCCGGAAGCTTCAGGGCTTTCTGGGTTTTCTGGGTTCCATTGGGTAGATCTTTGATATCGGATGGCTTTTTGATGCCTGTAAGGTTATTCGCCTTCTTACCGTTATCTGTTTTTTTCTTTGTAACGCTGAAATGGACATTTACATAAGCTTCCACATTTGCATCATTGGCGATCACAATGTCTTCCAGATATTCCCCCTGTGAAAGTCCGCTGACCGGCTGTACGCTAAAGGTTGCATTATCTCCTGCTTCCAGCTCTGTGGCGGAAAGTGTACCAATTGTATATGCATTTGATGAAGGCTGTTTCAGAACGATCTTTGTATTTCCGGTGTTGGTAACTGTAACTGTCTTCGCATCAGGAAGTTCCTTATAGCCTTCCTCTTTGGTTCCAAACTCCAGACTGTCTGTTACCGAAAGACCGGGATTGGGTTCCGGTTCCGAAACTGTAAATTCCAGCCGGACTTCAGCCAGTGTGTTTCCGGTATTCTGATCTGTCACAGAAATCGTATCGCTGTGATCTCCGGCCTGAAGACCGGTCTTGGGCTGTACGGTAAAGATTGCCGCCTTATCTCCGGGATTGAGCACTTCCGCAGAAAGCTCTCCCACCTCATAATCCTCCGGAGCAGAAAGCTGGATCCGGATAGCCTCTGTACCTGTATTCTCTACGGTTACAGGCTGTGCATCCGGCGCAGTCTCATAGCCCTGTTCCAGTGTTCCAAACTTCAGAGGACCTTCCGGTTTCACTGTTGCAGTAACTGTTTTTGGTGTTTCTGTCTTTACCATAACCGAAGCCGTCACTGTAGCAGATGCTTCCGTGCTTTCATCAGAAGCAAATACAAGCTCTTCCACGTATGGATCATCTTTTGCAGAGAGTCCAAGCTTAGGCTGTACGGTAAAGGTCTGCTCTCCTCCCTGCGCCAACTGGATATTTCCGCTACTCTCCACTTCACTGACCGGCGCAATATCAAAAAACTTCGACTCAGGCTGTACTAACGTCACAGCTTCTGTACCTTCGTTTTTGATCGTGACTGTACTTGTTGTTTCTACCTTTTCATAACCGGCAGTCAGATCATCAAAAGGCAGTTCTGTCGGATCCGCAATTAGCTTGTATATTTTTTCCGCTGCAGGGTCCGATGTTTCCCCGGGATCTGTCTGCTCATTATTTTCATGATCTTCGACTTTTTTATTTTCCGGTTCTTTTACTGTAAAGTCCGCTTCAAAGAAGACATCGGCACCTTCTTCTGTCTGATACGTGATCAGATCTTTGTATTCTCCAGCCTTCAGACCTTCTCGTGGTTTTACCCACACAGCAACACTTTCACCACTCTTTAATGGCGCATCGTTAATATCCGCAGCCATGAAATTCTCCGGGGCGATCTCTTTAAAATTAAGATCCCCGGTTCCGTTATTTGTGATAGTAACCATCTGTGCTTCCGGAATTTCCGTATATCCCTCTTCCACGGAACCAAAATCCAGAATTCCACTTCCATCTTCCGTGTATGCAGATGCCGAATATGTCGGTTCCTCATTTTTTTCGGAAGCGTCTGCTGCTGTATCTGCGGAATCCGGTGTCTCTGTCTGACTATCTCCGGATGTATCTGCCTCATCGGCATTCTGAGGCCCTGACTGTTCTCCGTTTACTTCTATAACAGAGTTTTCAGCAGGCTCCTGGGTATCTGCAGGTTCCTGTACATCTGTATTCTCCTGCACATCCGCAGACTCCGTTTCTTCTGCCGGCTCTATGGTTTCCTCAGGCTGAGCACTATCAGGCTCCTCTGACGTTCCAGCTTCTGTATCCGGCGTGTTCTCTGAAGACTCCGAAGCTTCACTTTCCTCCGCATCCGGATCTTCTCCTGCTGCTTTGGCTTCTTCCTTTTTCTTTTCTGCCAGTGCTTTGGCTTCCTCCTCTGTTTCGGAAACCTCCTGGGTCGTCACCGTAAGCTCACCACTGACTCCCGTCTCTTCTTTTCCGGTGATCTTCAGAACGATCGGAATACCCAGATCTTTTTCATCGATTTTATAAGTCTTGTCAGTTCCTACCTCTGTAAGAAGGTCTCCGTCTTTTAATGACCAGGAAAAACTCACATTATCATCTGTGATCCCCTCCGGCTTGACCTTTGAGTAATCTGCACTTAAGGTAGACCCGATCGCAAGTGTTCCTTTGACCTTCAGCTTTCCATCAAGATTTCCAGATGGAGCTGCAGTGGCAAATACCATCGATGGAAGCAGCGTTACAATCATAAGCACAGCCATGACGACTGCCAGCACTCTGCTTTTTTTCATATCCCATCCTCCTTTACATCATTTTATTTTCCCCACATTTACCCTTTCTACGCAGGGCTTTCTTTTTGCTGATGCAAGTTTATCATATTTAATTTTCAGAGGTGTAATCCCTGCTTTCCGTCAGCCTTCTACGATCATATATTTTCCGTCCGGGAGTTTAAATACTTCGCTTTCTTCTTCCAGCTCCTTCAGGGAAATCCCCTCCACATCTGCGCCCATTCCATCCAGATATTTTTTAACATCCTTCAGGGAATCCAGCACAACTGCCATGCAATCCTCGAGAAATTCCTCTGCCTCCTCAAAATCCTCTGCTACCGGCTCATCAAAAAGCTGACCCTGTTTTTCCAGAAATGTCTGGACATATTCTTTCTTGTACATATTAAAGTACCTCCTTTATATCTCCGCCCGCCGCAATCAGTCTGCGAAGTACTGGTTCCACCTTCTCTGTCTCGTAGAAAGCCGCCGCCTTTACCCCTGGCTTCGCATGCTTCATGGCAAAGCTGTATTTTACAGATTTCATCATTTCAATATCATTGTATTCATCCCCGAACGCCATGCATTCATCCGGTCCGATTCCCAAAAGTTCCTGGTATTTACGGATCCCTTTTGCTTTGTTCGTGGTAAATGGAACAAAATCCACCCACGCAAATCCGGATGTCACAACAGTACATCTGTCTTTGAACCGTTCTCTCCAGTACTGGATGGATTCCTCCGTCATTCCTTCTCTCTCATAAACTGCAACCTTCATACAAGGCTCTGTGATCTCATCAAAACTCTTTATGATCTTACACTGATTTTTTACTTCTTCGATCATCAGATGGCGATAATGTTCTGTCTTGGGCATGATATAATAAAAATCCTTTGTAGAACAGGAAAATTCCGCTCCGGGCTTTTCCCATATTACCTGAATGATCTCTCTGACCAGTTCTTTGTCAAAGCTGTCGCAGTACAGAAGCTTCTCATTCTGGACAGCGAGCCCGCCATTTTCACTAATAAATGCCATCTCGTCCTTTACCGGCGCAAAAAGATTCCTCATATTGGCATACTGTCTGCCACTGGCTGCCACAAAGAGGATTCCCATTTTTTTCAGTTCCTTTACCAGCGGAAAGATCTCTTCCGGCAGCGTCTGTCTTCCACCGATAAGCAGCGTTCCATCCAGATCGCTGGCAACCATCTTAATCATGCTGCTTCTCCTCATAAATAGTAAACAGATCACCAGGTACAGCTGCTACAATATCTGCACCGTTATTTTCAAGCTCTTCTCTGTCACGGAATCCCCATAGTGCACCAACGGTATACATTCCGGCAGCACTTCCTGTCTGCATATCTGTCTTTGTATCTCCGATATACATACATTCTTCCGGCTTTACGCCGAAATCTTCTGCAATCTTCAGCGGACCATCCGGTGCCGGCTTTCTGCGGATCCCTTCCTGCTGTCCCATCACCTCATCAAACAGATCGCCATAGATCGCCTTTACCACTTTCTGCGCCGCAACATGAGGCTTATTGGAGCATACAGCCATCTTAAGGCCTGTATGTTTCAGCTTCTGAAGGGTTTCCGGCATATCTTTATATGGCACAACTTTATACAGCGGATCTTCATCAAATTTCCTGCGATAAAGTTCCCTGACTTCTTCGTAGTGTACCAGCTCCGGATCTCCTGCATCGATCAGGCATCTTCTGATCAGCATATCTGCACCTTCACCGCTGTAATAACGAAAATTATCTGCCGGCTGTGGTTTCAGGGAAAACTTTTCCATGATCTCATTCGCCACATATGCCATAGATTCCAGTGTATCCGCAATTGTTCCATCCAGATCAAATATACAAGCTTTTATCATTTTGTCTTTCATCCTCTCAGGTTCATTCCCAGTTTTTTTGTCTCATAGATCAGTCTTGCCACAGGCAGTCCCACCACGTTGTTATAATCACCACGGATTCCCTTCACATAGGCTCCCCAGGCGCCCTGGATCCCATAGCTTCCGGCTTTGTCCATTGGGTCTTTGCTGTTTACATATTCCTTTATTTCTTCCTCTGTCACCGGATAAAAGCTCACATCTGTGCACTCATGGAAGGTATGAGCTTTCCATCTCCCTTTTTCTCTTATCAGCAAAGTTACACCGGTATATACCTGATGTGTATTCCCCTGCAGCATAGCGAGCATCTCTATTGCAGCTGTCTCATCTGCCGGTTTACCTAAAATCTTACCCTCATAAGATACAACGGTATCTGCACCGATCACAACCACATCTCTCAGATCTCGGTTCTCCTCTTCCTCCAGCGCGTATGCCGTAAACATAGCTTTCTGACGAGAAAGTTCCTCCACCACTTTCGCAGGCTCTGCACTGGTGATCCGTTCTTCCCCGCTGGCAGGCTTCACTTCAAAGGCGACTCCTACCTGGCTTAAAAGTTCCCGCCTCCTGGGAGATGCGGAAGCAAGCACGATTTTCTTCATGTGTAATTCCTCTCTTTCCTGTGTTATCAGTATAACCGTTTCTGTAAATGGGCGCAACCGAAATCGTTGCAGGAGCATTTTGTACTTATCCATTTATTCCTGATGACGATAAAACAAAACAAGCAGTACACCCTGATACCTGTTCACGGTGTACTGCTGTCATATGTTTCGTATTCTTTTTGACAGTTTTTATGCTTTCGGTAATTTGAAAGAGCTCTTCAGAGATACAATGCGGTTAAATACCGGTGCTCCCTCCCTGGAGTCATGGATATCTGCGCAGAAGAAACCGTTACGTACAAACTGATAGCTGTCATAACCTTTTGCTTTCAGAAGCTCCGGCTCTACATAAGCACTTGTTACTGTAAGAGAATTCGGATTTACATTAAGAGAACCATCTTCTTTATTGTAAACACCTTTTTCTTCATCTACGATATTCTCGTAAAGTCTTACCTCAACTTTACCTGCATTGGATGCTTCCACCCAGTGGATCGTTCCTTTTACCTTACGTCCGTCCGGTGCATTTCCGCCCTTGGTCTCCGGGTCATAGGTACAGTGGACTACACGGATCGTTCCGTCGTCATCTGCCTCATAACCTGTGCAGGTTACAAAATATGCATTCATAAGACGAACTTCATTTCCAATATAGAGACGTTTGTATTTCTTAGGAGGCTCTGCCATAAAATCATCACGTTCAATATAAAGTTCTCCACTGAACGGAATCTTTCTGGTTCCAAGTTCCTCATTCTCCATATTATTCGGAGCTTCAAGATACTCAACCTGTCCTTCCGGATAGTTATCGATCACGAGCTTGATCGGATCAAGAATCGCCATCATACGCGGACGTTTCAGCTTCAGGTCCTCACGGATGCAGTACTCGAGCATTGCATAATCTACAGAACTGTTCGCCTTTGAAACACCACAGAGTTCTACAAATTTACGGATAGACTCCGGTGTAAATCCACGGCGGCGAAGTGCGGCGATGGATACTAGTCTCGGATCATCCCATCCATCTACGATGCCGTCCTCAACAAGCTTCTTGATATAACGTTTACCTGTAACAACGTTGGTCAGGTACAGCTTTGCAAACTCGATCTGCTTCGGTGGGTGCGGATATTCCAGTTCCTTTACCACCCAGTCATAAAGCGGTCTGTGGTCCTCAAACTCCAGAGTACAGATAGAATGTGTCACACCCTCAATGGCATCCTCGATTGGATGAGCGAAGTCGTACATCGGATAGATGCACCATTTATCTCCTGTATTGTGATGTGTCATGCGGGCTACACGGTAAATGACCGGGTCACGCATGTTCATATTCGGTGATGCCATATCGATCTTGGCACGGAGAACCTTCTCGCCATCTCCGTATTTGCCCTCACGCATCTCTTCAAAAAGCTGAAGATTCTCTTCTACAGTACGGTTTCTGTACGGGCTCTCTTTACCTGGCTCTGTAAGAGTTCCTCGGTACTCACGGATCTGGTCTGCAGTCAGGTCGCAGACAAAGGCCTTGCCTTTCTTAATAAGTTTCACTGCTGCCTCATACATCTGATCAAAATAATCAGATGCAAAGAAAAGTCTGTCTTCCCAGTCTGCACCAAGCCATTTCACGTCAGCCTTGATGGACTCTACAAATTCGGATTTCTCCTTTGTAGGGTTGGTATCATCAAAACGGAGATTGAATTTTCCGTTGTATTTCTGAGCCAATCCATAATTTAAAAGAATGGATTTCGCATGTCCGATATGAAGATAGCCGTTAGGTTCCGGTGGGAAACGTGTATGCACGGTGTCATAAACGCCTTCTTCAAGATCTTTGTCTATAATATTTTCAATAAAGTTTTTGGAAACTGTTTCGTTCTCCATTGCTTTCCCTCCTAAATATCATCCTGATGTTTTATCTTATCATAAATCCGGAATTTTTGAAACCCGCAAAACCTTTATCTAAACAAAAAATTGTCTGTTTTTAGACACAAAAAAAGCTGCTGACGGGAATCGAACCCGTGACCTCCGCCTTACCAAGGCGACGCTCTACCGACTGAGCCACAGCAGCTTGTTTCGCGACGTTTGTGCCGCTCACAGTTGTTTATATTATCAGATGATTGTCATATTGTCAATACATTATTTTTATTTTTTTAAAAATTCATATTTTCATGATTATAGCACAAAAAATCCTGTGTGCTGTCGCTCACAGACACAGCACGCAGGATTCTCTTTTTACTCTTCTGTCTTTGTCTCTTCTGCTTCTGTCTCTTCTTCCGCTTCGGCCTCCGATTCATCATCTGCAGGTGTTTCCTCTTCTGCTTCTGTTGGTGCCTCTTCAGCATCCTCTGCCTCTTTGGAAACTTCTACAGTCTCAGATGCAGTCTTGTCCCAGTCCTGGAAGACTTCTTTCTCTTCTTTTTCTTCCTTCTTCTCGTCATCCTTGAAATCATCAAGATCTTCGAAATCATCCTCAAAGTCTTCTTCGCATACAGATCGTCTGGATACAAGTGCTGCGATAGCTCCTGCTGCGGCAGCGGTAAGCGCTCCTACTGCAACAAGTCCCCAATATTTATTGATCTTTGCCATAATTTGGTCTCCTTTCTTATTCTGCTCCTTATGAATATTATTTTAATACTTTTATATTCAAAAGGAAAGAGGTATTTACTCTTCTCAAAAATAGCTTTTAATTTTCCCACGGATCCTCTGCAGTGCATTATCAATGGATTTCGGTGTTTTTCCAAGGATCTGGGCAATATCCATATATCCATTTCCATCCAGATACAACTGCAGTACCCTGTTTTCCAGAGGGCTCAAGCTCTTTTTCATTTCATTTTCAAGAGCCGCCACATTTTCCCGGTCGATCAGGATCGATTCCGGATTATCATGCTCCACACAGGAATCTCTGAAGTTTTCCTCCGCCTCTCCGTCGCTTAAAGACACATAAGTGTTCAGTGGCTGATGTTTCTGGCGGTTTGAACTTTTAATTGCAGTATATATCTGTCTGTCAATACATATATTTGCAAAAGACTGAAAAGACGACTCCCTGTCTGACTGGTAATCACGGACTGCCTTAAACAGTCCGATCATCCCCTCCTGTATCAGATCATCTGTGTCCCCACCTATCAGAAACATGGCACGGGCTTTTTTTCTGACCAGACCTTTATACTTTTCCATCAGATAATCTGCAATTGCAGATTCCCCTGCACGAAGTCTTTTGATAAGAGCTTCATCCGTCATCTCATTATATCGGCACATTTTTTCTCCGAACAGCTATGGCTGTATTTGATGTATTTATTTTGACAGTCTCTGTCTCACGATTTCAAAAGCAAGCACCCCTGCTGCTACAGAAGCGTTAAGGGAATCGATATCCCCTTTCATCGGGATCGCGGTAGTAAAATCACATTTCTCTTTTACAAGGCGGCTTACACCATTTCCCTCATTTCCGATCACAAGGCCAATAGGTCCTGTCAGATTCTGACGGTACATCACCTCTCCGTCCATATCTGCACATACGAACCAGATGCCTTTTTCTTTCAGTTCATCAATAGTCTGTCCCAGATTAGCAACCTTGGCAACCGGTGTATAATTCAGTGCGCCTGCCGACGTCTTTGCAACCGTAGCAGTCAGTCCTACTGCTCTGTGTTTGGGAATGATCACACCATGAGCACCTGCGAGATTTGCGGTACGGATGATAGCTCCCAGATTATGAGGATCTTCAATATTATCAAGAAGAATGATAAACGGAGGCTCTCCCTTATCTTCTGCTTTTTTCAGGATATCTTCCACTGTAGAATAATCATAAGCCGCAACCTGTGCGATCACACCCTGATGTGCACCTGTCTCGCTCATGGAATCCAATCGTTCCTTTGGAACAAATTTTACAATGGTATCATGTTTTCTGGCTTCTCTTGCGATGGTGCGGACCGGTCCGTCCTGACAGCCATCCAGAATAAACAGTTTATCAACACATTTACCGGAACGAAATGCCTCAAGGACCGCATTTCTTCCTTCTATCATTTCAGTCAATTTAAATTTCCTCCTTCTCAAGTCCTGCATGGACCAGTTCCAGTATCCTTGAAAAATCCTCTTTCAGGTAAAGATATCCCATCAGCGCCTCAAACCCTGTGGCACGCCGGTAATCCGCCATGGTGGCATGTTTGGCCATGGTAGCGGAATGCGCATTCCTTCCTCTTCGATATACACTTTTTTCTTCTTCTGTCAAAAGTGGTTCGAGGATCTCCATCATACCCGACTGCGCAGATGCTTTTACAAGGCTGCTAGCTTTTTTGTGGAGACGATTTACCGGACAATTCGCTTTTTTCACAAGAATAGTACGGATCACCAGCTCATAAACACCATCCCCGATATAGGCCAGCGTCAGCGGCGAATAAGTCCGAAGGTCTGCGTCTTTCAGATCAAACAGCTCTTTCAGTTTCTTTAAGCTCTCTGCCATTTCACACCTTCTCTTGTATCTTTAAGGATGATACCTTTTTTCAGGAGCTCATCTCGGATCTCATCTGCTCTCTTGAAATCCTTTGCCTTTCTTGCAGCTTGGCGTTCCTGGATCAGATCCTCGATCTCTTTGTCAAGAATCTCTTCTTTTTTCTCGATTTTCAGTCCCAGCACATCACTGAGCTTAAAAAGTTCCTCATAAAGACCACCGGCAAACTCCCTTGAGCTGTTCTCGTCTACGTTTGTGTTGGCAAATTTTACAAGCTCAAAAATTGCCGCAAGTGCATCTGCAGTATTAAAATCATCATCCATGGCCGCTTCAAATTTGGTAACAAAACCTTCTGCCTCTTTGAGAAGCGCAAGCTCTTCCTCTGTAATATTCTCTGCCGCCCCATTGTCTTTACGGTCGCTGAGCTTGCCTGCCGCCTCAAGGATACGCTCCAGAGAGTTCTTTGCTGCCTCCATCAGATCTGCGCTGAAGTTCAGCGGACTTCTGTAATGTGCGTTCAGCATAAAGAAACGGAGAACCTGAAGATCATACTGTTCACCGATCTGACGAACGGTACGGAAATTTCCGAGAGATTTGGACATCTTGCGGTTGTCGATGTTCAGGAAACCATTATGCATCCAGTATCTTGCAAAAATCTTACCATTGCAGCACTCACTTTGTGCGATCTCATTCTCATGATGCGGGAAGATCAGATCCTCACCGCCTGCATGGATATCAATCTCTTCTCCGAGATATTTCTTGGACATAACAGAGCACTCAATATGCCAGCCAGGACGTCCGTCGCACCACGGTGATGGCCAGGACGGCTCGCCCTCTTTCTTTGGTTTCCAAAGCACGAAGTCTAACGGATCTTCCTTCTGATCCTCACCGGATACCTTAAGAGAACGGAATCCTGACTGGAGATCATCCAGATTCTTATGAGAAAGCTTGCCATACTCTTTGAATTTCTTTACACGGAAATAAACGGTCCCGTCAGCTGCCGGATATGCATATCCTTTATCAATAAGAGTCTGGATCATGTCGATCATGCCCTGGATCTCCTGTGTAGCCTGAGGTGCAGTTGTAGCAGGTTTTACATTCATATCTGCCATATCCTTCTTGCACTCTTTGATATAACGGGTAGAGATTTCCTCTGCGGAAACGCCCTCTTCAATGGCCTTCTTAATGATCTTGTCATCTACATCGGTAAAGTTGGATACATAATTTACTTCATATCCTTTATATTCCATATATCTGCGCACCGTATCAAAAATGATCATAGGGCGGGCATTTCCGATATGGATCAGATTGTATACCGTAGGTCCGCAGACATACATTTTTACTTTTCCTTCTTCCAGAGGTACAAATTCCTCTTTTCTGCGTGTCAGTGTGTTAAAAATCTTCATGTTACTCTTCCTCCAATTTCCCGATTCTGTACAGGGAGCAGATCGCCTGTGAGGAGATTCCCTCTCCCTGTCCTGTAAATCCAAGGCCTTCCTCTGTGGTCGCCTTGATATTCAGCTGTGATATTTTAATCCCAAGTGCTTCTGCGATATTTTCTCTCATCGTCGGAATATGTGGTGCCATCTTCGGTTTCTGAGCAATGATGGTGGCATCGATATTTCCGATCGCATAGTCATTCTCCTTCAGTAATCCGGCAACATGCACCAGAAGTTTCACACTGGAGATTCCCTTATATGCAGGGTCTGTATCCGGAAAATGCTTTCCGATATCTCCAAGAGCCGCAGCTCCCAGAAGTGCATCCATGATCGCATGGATCAGAACATCCGCATCCGAATGGCCCAAAAGACCTTTTTCCCAGGGAATATCAACACCACCAAGGATCAGCTTCCTGCCCTCTGTCAGTTTATGTACATCATATCCCATTCCTACTCTCATCAAACCGTTCATCACTGCCTTTCCTGAAATTTATGTCAAGTCAAAAGAACCTTTTATGAGCTGTTCCTGCTCAGTATGTGAGCATCTTCCGAAGTCTCAGAAGGCTCAGCCTTCTTCTTGTATACGGTGCAAGTCTGAGACTCTCCTCGATCGCTTTTCCCGGCAGTCCGATATCCCGGACTCTGCTCACGCAGCCAACGATACTCATCATCTCCTGCATATCTGTAACTGCAGGAAGAAGATCTATGATCTTAAGGATTTCCGGAAGTGCACCGGAAAGTGTTTCTGTGCTTACATCGTCCAGAAGTTCCGGGGTGTTTTCTTTTTCAAGTGCTCCAAGAATCCCTTTTCTGCCGAAGGTCTCCTGCAGGAGTTCTGTGTCTCCGTCTGTAAAGGCATGCACTCTGCAGGCTCCTCTTCGGATAGCATCTGCAAGCTTTTT
This sequence comes from Blautia sp. RTP21359st1_E11_RTP21359_211015, assembly GCF_040910705.1. NCBI lineage: Bacteria > Bacillati > Bacillota > Clostridia > Lachnospirales > Lachnospiraceae > Blautia > Blautia sp. RTP21359st1_E11_RTP21359_211015. The sequence goes on along the minus strand of NZ_JBDGAB010000029.1, from coordinate 15,734 downwards.
ATATTCCAGAAGGACCAGCATGGTTGCTGCAGAAACCTTCTCCCCGTGAAGAGCATCCAGGTGACCATTGACCACTTCCATATCCCAGAGGTGGACCATATGGTGCTCCGCCCCGGATGCCGGTCTGGAGTTTCCTGTCATCTGCATGGCCAGTCCGGAAAGGATCAGCGCATACATCAGCTTCTCACATGCATCTTTCTCTCCTGCTGCAATTTCTTTCAGATTATCCTTAACAGTCCGGATCGCTTTTGTTTCCAGGTCTGCCACCGCTGTACAATAGTATTCATCCACAAGAATACTTGCTATCTTCCAGTCTGCCAGCGCAATGTATTTTCCCAGAATATCCGACACCCCGGCTGCTGTAAGCCTTGCAGGCGCCTTAGCAAAAATATCCGTATCCGCAAAAACAAAAAGTGGCGCAGATGCCTGAAATACTTTTTTTACACCATTCCAGGTCATGTCTGCTACTGTGGAAGTAAATCCGTCTGAACTGGCTGCGGTGGGCACAGAGACAAAAGGGATCCGGTACTGATGGGCGACAAAACGGCTGAGATCATGGATCGTCCCCGCTCCAACTGCAAGAACAAGATCGATGTCCTCTTCCATATAATTCTCCACGATCTCCACGGCACGCTCATCTGCCTCAAGACCTTCAGCATCCAGGATCAGTACCTGACACCGGTCGTAGATATCCTCCATCAGTTCCTCTGTAGCTTTGTAACTGTTCGTGTCACAGATCAGAAGCGGGGAAATACATTCTTTCAGATCACCGTCTGACATTTCCTTTTCCAGTTTCCCGATAGCTCCTGATTCAATTACAATTTCTCTAACGTCTATGTGGTGCTCCCTCCCGCAGCTGCAAGGTCGGGCAAAATCGTCCGCATCGACTCGCATGTACTTATGTCCTCCTGACTTCTTTTAATGATTCACAGCGTATTTCTCTGTCCGCTGAATGATACAATATTACAGTTTGGTATTATACAGGATTTTTTTTTATTACGCAATGATAGAGTTCAACTTGTTTCATCATATAGCAAAAATCCTTTATTTTCAAGGATTTCCGGTGTTTCTACGCCAAACAATGTTTCGTCTGGTTGCGTCTATTTTCTTTTGTTTGTCACAAAAATTGTCATAATAAAAAGCCACGCCCAATAAAGGGAATGGCTCTGATTATTACATTACATTTTCAAGCTTTTTCATTTCATTCTGTAAACGTGTAAATTTTTGCCCTAAATGTTCTGCTGACAAAAAAGCTCAAAAGCAATATAACGACCGGAAACGCAAAAAGAATCCTACTATTACAGAGATTTGATTAAGGGAAAGAAAGTTTCTCCTTGCCCTAATGACTATAACTCTTCTATTCAAACTCAAAAGCAGTATGAAGAATGGTTAAAACAAAAACATCAAGAATTGACAAAAAGGCCAAAGAAACACCCGGTACATTAATTTGCACCGGGTATTTTTATATGTTCCATTCTGTTCTAAGTTGTGTTATACTGACTGCGTTGTCCAACCGAGACCCGGCAACGGGGGGAGGTGAACACATGGAAATAGTCATATCTTTTTTAGTGGCTGTTGCGGCAGGTGTGACTTGCCATCTCATTTGCAAATGGTTAGACAGTCATAACAAGGACAACGAATAGCCTGGTGGATGCTCAACCACTGAAATAAAAAGAGAAGAACCCTCGCATGTATTGGTGGTACATACGGGGGTTCGTTCTTTGTTCACATGGAACATCGTCATATCTTTTTTGCCTACTGGCATTATAGCATATGCCGATCATGAAATCAATATGCTTCGTCTTTGTAAATCCGTGATTTTTCCGCCGTTTGTCACAAAATTGTCACAAAATCATATTTTCAAAGCATCCCACACATCCAAAAATGCTTTAAAATCAACACTTTCCAGACTTCACGGTATAAATATATTGCTTTCTTTTTTTACGCAATAACGTGCTTTGACTTGTTTCATCTTATACCAAGAATCCTTTGTTTTCAAGGATTTCCAGTGTTTCTACGCAAAACAATATTTCGTCTGATCGCGTCTATTATCTTTTATCTACTCTGAGCTGAAAGCTAATTATATTTCTTGCATATCTGTTTATTTTTATACATATAAGCATCTGCAGCATCCAATAACATCTGCATTGTACACGACATATCATCGGAGGATAATGCCCATCCGCATGCATAGTCGATTGGTATTTGATTTTCATAACTATTTAATCTGTCTTTTTCTCTGTTCAAGGATTTTAATATTTCCTTAATTTTCGCCTCGCTTGTATGATAAATGACTGCTATAAACTCATCTCCGCCATATCTTCCAACAAAATCCTTTTCTGGAATAACACTGCGCAAAAGCTTTGCGAAATTTATTATTAACTGATCTCCTGCGGAATGTCCCATTGTATCATTTACAGTTTTTAAATTATTTAAATCAAACATTATGCAAGCTGTAGGATCTGTAATTATATCTTTTTTATTAAGAAGATCATTACAGGCATTTTTATTTGGCAGCCCAGTATGGGCATCTATGAATGCTTTCTGTTCCAGCAGTCTGTTTTGCATTGCCATCTGCATTGCCCTTAGAGTCTGCATAATAACCAATATCACCAGACTCAACATATCAAGTGCCGACAAAAGCTCTATAGTACGAATCTTTACAGCGATCTTTTCTGAATAGCTTTCTGCGGAAGAGACAGTTTCATCTGCCATCGAAAAATATATTTCACTCATATTAACAATGTCTGTATTTTCGTATCCCTTGTTTCTTGCTGCTTCAATTTCTGTTTTCAATTTATCCCAGTAATCACTCTGGATTTGCAATTTTTCCTGGTATTCTTCGTCATTGAGTTTTACCAGATCATAATGTCCATCCTGATATCTCAATCCAAGAAGAATATCATCCAAATATTTAATTAATTCTTCATTTTGGTTTCCTGTAATTTCTAATTTTACTTCACGCTGTGTAGCTCCACGTACCAGACCTGCATAATTTATTACGCGTGCTGTCCCCTGCAGCCTACTAATCTGAATCATCATAAAAATAATAAGAACTACTAATATCAATATAAGGAAACTCTGTATAATACCTATTATATTTTTACTTTTCTTGTTTGTCTGCATTTCACAATTTATCCCAAACCTTAAATAATATTCATTTACTTTCCTACAGGAAATCAAATGACAGACTTTTGGTCAGCGAACTTTCATTAAGAATATTAATCTTTGAAGATGGAATGACAGTTGCAGCAGTTTTCTTGTTGCTTTATAACTTCCGCTAACATCAACAGCAGCTTATCAATCCACTCATGTCATTGATGTTTGGATCATAAACTGTCTGTGTACAAATATCGGGAAGATCATCTCCTGTTGATAAATCATTCCTCAAAAAAAGCACTGCCAACCAGACAGTGCACCTCATTTTATGCAACTGGCTGCCATTTTACAGGCCCTGTAGCTTTGCGTCCCAGACTTTCATCTGGTTTGCCGATTTCCTTATTATAGCTTTTACACGTATACAAAAAAACTGGTTTTATTATACTATAGTGCTCTACTATATACAAGAAAAACATTACCGTTTTAACGTCCAAAAATAAAAAAAGAACAGCCGATATATATATCGAACTGTTCTCCCACTTCCGAAATCCACGCAGCATTGACATTACCGTTCTATATATTTTGTGATGACAGATATTAAAATCCTCATATCAACCGGCTTCGCCACATGGTCATCCATTCCGGCATGCAAAGCAGCCTGTACATCCTCTGCAAATGCATTTGCTGTCATTGCAATAATAGGGATCTCCTTTCCGTCTGGACGCTCCGACAGATTTCTGATAGCTTTTGTCGTTTCATAGCCATTCATTTCCGGCATCATGATATCCATCAAAATCAGATCAAAGGTCCCCGGAGCTGTATTGCAAAACTGTGCCAAGGCAGATTTTCCATCGGCAGTCCTAGTTACGATCATCCCTTGTTCTTCCAGCAAAGCTGCTGCTATCTCTGCATTTAAATCATTGTCCTCTGCCAAAAGGACATGCAGACCATGTAAATCCATATCTTTCCTTAACTTTTCTTCCTTTTCAGACAGTATCTGTTCTGCTATAAGCAGGGGAATTTCTACCGTAAATGTTGAGCCAATACCCTTTCTGCTGCTGACCTCAATTTTTCCACCCATAAGATCTACATACTGTTTGGCAATGGCCATTCCCAGTCCGGCTCCCTTATAGCTGGTTCTTGCCCCACCATTTTCCTGACTGAACTCATCAAATATTCTGGTCTGGAACTCCTCACTCATACCAATTCCGGTATCTGATATACGATAGCGTACAATTATATGATTCTCATCATTACCCGGAGCGTTTTCTGCAGCGAATGAAATGGTGCCTCCGTCTTTTGTAAATTTGACTGCATTACTGATAATGTTGAGCAATACTTCCCTGATTCTGAGTTCATCTACCATCACATAAGGAGTTTTTAGTTTTTCTCTTGAAACATACAAATTAAGGTCACGATTTTCCATATATCCCTTTGCGATCGACAAAACAGTATTTATCATATCCCTGAGATCTGTCGGTACCGGTTTATATTCCAGTTTACCACTTTCAATGCGGCTGATATCCAACACATCGTTGATCAGTGTCATCAGATATTCTGAACTCTGCCTGATCTTTTTCAGACAATTCTCCACCTCTTTGTCCGGTTTCCTCTTCATGGCAATATCTGTAAATCCAACAATTGCATTCATTGGTGTCCTGAGATCATGAGACATATGGTTCAGGAATGTCGTTTTTGCAATATTCGCCGCATTTGCATTCTGTGCTTCTTTCAGGGCTTCCATCTGTTTTTTTCTACTCACGGAAAGAGAATAAACCAGAAGAAGCAGTACAAAAATAATCACAAACGAAACTCCGATAACTAAGCCTGCATGCTCAGCAAGGATATCCTTCAAGGTCATTTCCTTTTCTGAAACAGAATTCTGTGCAAGGACAACACCATTTAAAACATTGGATGACTGCTCAATTGCTTTATTGATAATGGTAGCTGCTCTTCTGTTTTCTCTCGTCGTGAACATTCCTAATTCCTGCCGTTTTGCCATCTCTGCAAATGACAGACTTTGGGTCAGTGGACTTTCATTAAGAATATTGATCTTTGAGGATGGAACGACAGTTGCTCCCACTTTTCCATTTGCTACAGCCTCCAGGCATTCTTCCTGTGTATCATATTGTTTGATTTCTGCATCTGGAAAAAGAAGGGACACCATCAATCCAGAATACAGTGAGGTCTCTGTCACTGCGACCGTAGAGAGACTGCTGCTATATTCTTTTCCCTTGTAAATAACAACCGGCGTAATATCAAAGATTGCATCCGTCAAAACCACTTGAAACTGTTCCTGTGTATAAAAATCCTGAATGATAGGACCGGCAATATCTATTTTGCCAGATTGCAATGCCTCATTCATCTCTACTCCCGTGGAACATGGAACTGCCTTGATCGTAATTTTATATTTTTCCTGAACAGTATCCAGAACAGTTCCAAGAATTCCTGTGAGTTTCCCATTTTCTTCACCACAAAAAGGAAGATTATCCTTTAGATATCCCACGCGGATCGTATTTTCATGTGCATCCAGCCATTGTTTTTCTTCCTTGTTGAGTGCATAGTTTATGACCGCTTTTCCTTCATAACGGGCATACAGCTTGCTGCTGTAGTCCGTTTCTGTATTGTTGATTTCTTCCATGGCAGAATTTAATTCCTTTAACAGATCTGGTCTGGATTTTGATACACCGAAATAACAGTCACTTGCACCGATATTGGCAATGGCAATAAAATCGCTGTTGACAGACAGCACTGGGATCACAAGTGCATCCAGTTCATCTGCATCCAGTTTTTCTATCATTTCATCATAGCCTTTACAAACAACCACCTCTGCCTGGATCTGATTGCTGTCCAGCCATTTTTCCAGAAGTTCTTTCTGATAGCTTCCATCTGCTACACCAATACGACAGCCATTCATCTGCTTTGGATCACCATCCATAAGATCTGTATGATCTTCCCGGGTATAGATCCAATATCTTTCTGTTCCTGCGGCATAGGTTGAGTAATCTATAGATTCTGCTCTTTCCGGTGTGTAACTGACATTTCCAAGTATATCTATTTCTCCATCTGCCAACATATCCAGACACTCTTTAAATGAGCCATAGACATATTCATACTTCCAGCCAGTTATATACGAAATCTTCTGGAGATACTCATAGCCTGCTCCCTGCTTGTGTTCCCCATAGCCGCCTTCCTGAAAATTGGCATATGGGAAATAGCCAACTCTCACGGTTTTATTTTCTTCCTTTATTACCTGAGTTGTATTCCCATCACTTTTTGTTTCCGACGCATAAACAAAAAACGGTACAAAAAGCAGCATGACAAATGCAAAAATGCTCAAACATACTCTATTATTCTTACTCTTTTTTCTTATCTGTTTTTCTATCTTTCTGTTCATTCATTTCCTCTTTATCATCCAGTAAAGCGGACATTCGCAATCCGCTTTCGCTACTTGCTCATGAACGCAGTCTGTTTGCGTTCATGCTGTTGTCCTTCCCAGTCTGTAAGTTTTCCTGTTTTTTCAATACAGAAAGAATGACCACTCCATTCAGTATAACACGAAATTATTAGTTTTCTTACTGCCTTAAAACTTCCGCTAACATCGACAGCAGTTTATCAATCTGGATCGGCTTTGCAATATGACCATTCATTCCAGCTGCAACAGCATCCCGCTTATCTTCTTCAAATGCATTTGCCGTCATTGCAACGATCGGTATGCATGCCTTATCCTTATCCGGTAAGTGCCTGATTGCCTGTGTTGCTTTATAACCGTCCATTCGGGGCATCTGGATATCCATGAGGATCATATCATATGTTCCCACCGGCATTTTTGTTATCTTATTTACACACTGAATGCCATCCTCCACACGTTCTGTTTTAAGGCCGGCACGCTCAAGTATTGCTTCTGCAATCTCTGCATTCAGATCATTGTCCTCTGCCAAAAGGATATTCTTGCCTTCAAGGATTTTACTGGCTGTTCCAGAGCCTTCATCATGTTTTTTTACATAATAGCTTTCATCCGCTATCCTGTGTTTTAATGTTACAGTAAAGGTGCTGCCCTTTCCAGGCTCACTCTCTACATCTATTGTTCCGCCGAGCAGATCAACATATCTCTTTACGATTGACATTCCCAATCCGCTTCCTGTGATTTTGCTCTTTGTAGTGTTTCGCTCACGCGTGAATGCATCGAAAATCTTTGTCAGATAATCCTGGCTCATACCGATTCCGGTATCGCTCACCCTGGTCCTTACCATCATGTACCCGGGCTCATCACATACTAATTCGTCTATGTTTATCATAACAGAACCACCGGATGGGGTATATTTTATGGCATTGCTCAGGATATTGACAAATATTTCTTTTACCTTGGTAGTATCTGTCAGTATATGCTCATGCTCCACATTTATTGTGTAATGAAGTGCAATATTCTTTTTCTTTGCTTCATCACCAAATATTTCAAATAAAGTCTGCCGGATATCTTCAATCCGGCCATAGTTCTCATCAATTTCCATCTTTCCGCTCTCAATCCGAGCCATATCAAGTACATTATTTATGATTGACAGAAGAAGATTTCCAGACTGCTGCAATTTTTCCAGATGATCTGAAGTTTCAGGCAGATCCTTTTCTTTTAGTTCTTCCTCCATAAGCTGTGCATAACCCAGAATTGCATTCATAGGAGTACGGATGTCATGTGACATATTGTTAAGAAAACGAGTCTTTGCCAGACTGGCATCCTCTGCTTTTTTCAAAGCGATTTCCAGTTTGTCATTGAGTTTTTTTGTATCCTTTGCCGCAAGCTTTGCGACAGCTTCTGCTTTCCTTGCCTTCCGCAAAAGTACGAGGATAATACCAATGATGCTGAGTGCCAAAAATCCTACCGTAGCCAAAAAAACAAGCAGATTGTCTTTTATGAAATCAGAAAATGTTACTTTATCTGCAGTACTGTCATAGATAGCAAGTGCACTTGTAAGCATGTCAGACGGCATGGCCTTTATAGTTTTATTCAGTATTGATAAAAGGCTTCCCTCTCCCTCTCTTACAGTAAAGCATGCCTCCATTGTTTTTGTAAGTGGAACACTCTTGAACTTTTGACTGTTATCATATATCAGCGCCTGGCTTGCTCCCATGAGGAAACAGTCTGCTTTTCCTTGGATGACCATATCTGCTGCATTGTCAAGCGAATCACAATCTACAAGCTTCCATTCAGGATAACTGAATGCAATATGCTGTTTTAAGGCATATTTTTCCTTTGGCACAGCTACAGTATGCACCTTATTCTCATCAAATTTTTCCTCATCAGTTACCGCCATCAAACTGTAAGTCCAGGCTGTGTTTGTAAGTGCATATCCGTTTTGTTCTGCAAAATATGGATTCCTGCCGGCATAAAAAATCATGTCAATCTCACGATTCTGCAGCGCCTGAATCATTTCATCATAATCATCATATGCATGTATATTAAATTCCAGTGTCTGATTTCCCAGACAATCTTTGGCATAGGAGATATATTCCGCCAGCATACCGGTAAGTTTTCCAGTCTCTTCATCCATGGAAAAGATTGCCGGATCATTGTTCAAAAATCCTATCTGGATACCTCCATGTTCTTCCACCCAGACCTTTTCTTTACCTGTAAGAACCTGAATATAATCAAGTGTAAAATACTTCTTATACAGATCTGCCTTAAAAAAGGGACTATCCTGTTCCAGTTGACGCATAGCATAGTCCAGCTCCGTCTTGATATCGCTGCGTTCTTTATTTATTGCAAAATATATGCCTGATTTGCCAATCGTGGTAACGGATGATATTCCCTGTTCAGACCAGATCGATTCCTCCAGAGATACAAAACAGTCGATCTCATGATTTGCTAATTTCTTTTCGACATCATCATCATTATTCACATTTACATGTTCTGTATGTATGCCATTCTTATTTTCCCATTCTGTCAGCATGATCTCAGGTTCTGTATCCATGAGCACACCTACACGTTTCCCATCCAGAGACTTGAAATCAGACATTCCAATATCCGTATCCGATAAATCAGCATAAAGGATATATTTTTCCTCCCCCATCGGTTCATCCGGGAAAAGCATCTTTTGTGCACGTTCATCGGTGTAAGAGATATCACCCATGATATCGATCTCACCATTTTCAAGTTTATCAAAACAGTCAGACCAGTCACATTTCACATACTCAAATTTCCATCCGGTATAACCTGCCAAAGCCTGCATAAGTTCGTATCCATATCCTCGTCTTACACCGTTTTTATCGACATAATTAAAAGTATCCTCAAATGAGCCGACACGGATGATCTGTGACTGCTTTTCATCGTTGTTCGTCTCAGCAGCCCGGCAAGGTACTGTCAATACCATCCATATTCCCAGAAACACAAATATACCTGCACATAGTACGGTTGATTTTTTCCTACTTTTATCCATATTTTTATTTCCTTTATTTGTGCGGTTTTTCTAATACTCCGGACACCTAATCCAGGTTCTTCTGCAGGATGATGATCAATTCCTCTATGACAATTGGTTTGGACAAGAACCCATCCATACCACATTTCAGTGCTTTCTTTCTATCCTCATCAAAGGCATTGGCAGTCATAGCAAGAATAGTAATTCCAGCCAGTGCCGGATTTTCTTTTTCATTAGGATCCTCCTTCTGAGCTTCCTTTGCATTTTTCTATTTTACAATATCAAAATATCCAACGATCCCAATGTATCCATCCTTCTTTAAAGGCGACCACAATGTATGCAATTTCAGTTTATACATCTGGCGGTCATTTTCCACCCTTGCTTTTATCTGCACAGAGATTTCTTTATTTTGTACAGATGTCTGATGTAATAAACCCTGAATATGATGAACATCTTCTTCATTTACTCCGAATTCTTTGAACAGATCAAAATCCGGATTATTTCTCTGATATAATATCTGCTGTTTTCCGTTTAATATAGTCAGCTGACCGGAACTTGTATTGTAATCAATTGAACCCATGCCGCTGTTCGCTTTGAAGAAATCAACCTTTTCCTTCATGACCCTGAGAATACTCTGTGAATAATTTGGGTTCGGTAAAGATCTGTCGCTGAGTATTTCATTTGAAAGTCTCTGCACTTCATGGTAATAGCTATTGTCATCCTTCTCTTTATCAAGCATTTTCGAAAGCTGAAGACGCAGCTCTTTCAGGCACTTAAGGAGGATGGGGTTAAATTGTCCGCATTGCCCATCCAGGATCATCTGGATCGCTGTGTCATGATCAAATGCTTTCTTATAACATCTTTCACTTGTAAGTGCGTCATAAACATCAACGATCGACACCACCTGTGCGGAGATTGGTATTTCTTCTCCTTTCAGTCCATCCGGATAACCTTTTCCATCCCATCTTTCATGATGCCATCTGCAGATTTCCCATGAAGCACGTACCAATGAATTGTCTTTTGGGAAATGCATATCCTGGATCATATCTGCACCAAGTTCACTATGAGTTTTCATAATTCTGAATTCTTCATCGGTAAGTCTGCCAGGTTTGTTCAGGATTTCTTCCGGAATACGGATCTTACCGATATCATGAAGAGAAGATGCTGTTGTGATCAAAGAAATATCTGCCTCTGTCATAGGATAAGCATCTGTTATTTTTACCAGTTGTCTCAGCATCAGTTCTGTTGCTGTTTTAATATGCAGGATATGTTCTCTACTCTCACTGTTACGTGATCCCAGTACATTACTCAGGATCCGGATCATAATATTATTATTTTCTTCTTTTTCGTAAACCTGATCATAAACCACATTAATCAGATGCTTTTGCTTCATATAGAGTCCCAGGGTATTCTGAACTCTTTTCTTTACAATCACAGAATCAAACGGTCGTGTGATATAATCCGTGATTCCCAGCTCATATGCCTTACGCATAGTATCAACGGCATCTTCCGAAGATATCATAATTACAGGAGTTTCAGCAATACACTGGCTTCTTTTCATTATTTCCAAGACTTCAAAACCATTCATCTGTGGCATATTGATATCTAAAAGCATCAGATCAATTCCTATATTTTCTCCTATCATCTGAATTGCCTGATTTCCATTTTCCGCTTCCAGGTAATTATAAGTTTCTCCGAGGATCTCCTTCAACATATCCCTGTTAAATTCTGAATCGTCTACAATCAGGATCTTTTGTCTTTTATCCATATTTTTTTATTTCCTTTATCCAATGGGTTTATGATGTTCCAAGCACCTGGTCAAAGATCGAACGTCGTGTCGCATCACTTAATTCGACAGTCCCTTCTTTATTTCTTCAATCATCCTCTCATATACTTCTGTTACTTTTTCCATTGCCTCCGATATCCCAGGCTGCGCTCCGGTTCTATCTCTCAAAAGTTCTGTTAACTCATTACTAACCTCTTACAGACGGTCAAAAGAAAGATTCTGACAAACCCCTTTCAGTGTGTGTGCACTGCGGAAAGCATCTTCATAATTTTTATTTTCCAATGCCAGTTTTAACTGCAGGTAACTCGGATCCTCAAGGAACTTTAATGTGAATTTCCGGATCAGTGCTTCGCTTTGAAGGCGTCCTAAAACCTCTTCATAATTTCCTCCGATAGCTTCATAGCATTCCTGTATTGTCATGATTTTGTCCTCCTATCTATATTTCACTGCTTATTTGTCACTGCCATATCCATTATATTTCACCAATTTATGAATTACTTTTATCAGTAACCCCACATCAACAGGCTTAACAATATGTTCATCCATCCCTGCTTCTTTTGCTCTTATTCTGTCCTCCGTGAACGCATTTGCTGTCATTGCAATGATCGGTATTTCTTTTGCATCCTCTCTGTCCAGAGACCGGATCATCTTTGTAGCTTCATAACCATTCATGACCGGCATCATAATATCCATAAGAATGACATCAAATCCACCAGGTCCACTTTTTCTGAACAGCTCAACCGCTTCCTGACCATTCCATGCTTTTGTCACGTCAGCCCCTTCATTCTGAAGCAAAAATTCAGCGATTTCCATATTCAGTTCATTATCTTCTGCCAGAAGAATATGCAGTCCCTTTATAGATTTTTCTGATATATCCTTCTGTTCTTCACGTTTATCCGCATCCAGATCTATCTTAAATGGAACCCGGATCACAAATGTAGTCCCTACACCGTATTCACTTTCGAGGGTAATGGTTCCACCCATTTTCTCGACCAGATTCTTTGCGATCGCCATTCCCAGGCCTGTTCCTGGAAATTTTGTACGGCTTCCTGTATGTTCCTGTGCAAATGGTTCAAAAATATGTTTCTGGAACTCCTCAGTCATTCCGATTCCTGCATCCCGGCAGATAAATTCCATTGTCGTCATTCCTGGCTGTTCGGATGGGATTTCCATGCAGCTAAGATAAATATGTCCGTTTTCTCTGTTATATTTCACTGCATTGGACAGGATATTCATCATCACACGTTTCACATACCCCGGACTTCCAATAAGATTCCGGTGTATGATTTCTTTTTTCTCCCACATGATCCGGATATTCTGTTCTGCTGCCACCTGCTCGATCACAACAAATACTTCCCTGGAAATACTTCTCAGATTAAATGGGATCTCCTCCAGAACGATCTCACCGGACTCCAGCTTACTCATATCCAGAACATCATTTACCAGCTCCAGCAACAGATTGGATGCCTCTTTAATCTTTGTCCTGTATTCCGTCTGTTTCTCCATATCATCTGCATAATGGTCTGCCATATCGACCAAGCCGCAGATTCCATTGATCGGAGTCCGGATATCATGGCTCATCCGCTGGAGAAACTCTGTTTTTGCCTCATTGGCAGCCTCTGCCTTTTTTGCAGCTATCAGAAGTTCTGCCTTATATTTTTCGTCTTTTTCCTGTTCCTGTTTCCGGTGTGTCAGATTGGTTCTATATGCCCAGAACCAGAATATACTGAATATCAGAAGATAAATAAAAATAACACCTGCTACATTTAATGGAAGATTATGAAACACTTCCGTATCCGGAAGATACGCATAAATATAATAATCCCGCTGCTTCAGCATGATTCCGTAGCATCTGGTTCCTTCATTCTTCAAATGATAAATGTGCTGACTGTCTGTATGCTTTTTCATTGCCTGAACAACTTCGTTGTCGGCTGTATTCTGCCCTAACAGCCTCTCATCATTACTGGCAACAACGATCCCATCATCTGCAACAATGATCGTTCCATCTTTCTGGACACTATAACCATTTAAAAGCTCTTGTATCGTCAGGGTATAATTTCTGGTAAATTCAGGAGATGTGTAGTAATAGATTGCAACGATACCTGGCACATCTTTTCTGGCACAGGCTGCAATGTCAATATAGGATCCATCTTTCCTGGCAAACCGTTCTGAATAAGATCTTTCTTCATATCCGGCAAAATCCATGATAATTTCTTTTTGCAGATACTCCGTGATCTCATTAGTCAGAGACTCCTCCATACTGTATTCACAGTCCATCTTTCCTTCTTTATCCAGCACTATGATGCCATCCACCCAGAGAGTCTGCAGGTTTTCTTTCAGCAAATCCTGGCTTAGCTGATCGCCGTTTTCTGTTTCCATGCTAATATTTGTACTCATCTGTCTGGCACTTTCAATGGCACGTAAAAGACTTTTGGATTCCGAAGATTCATTATAATGGGTGTAGGTTGAGCACTGCACTTTGACATAGTTTACGATCTCCACCAGTCTTTTCTCTGCTTCCGCTTTTTCTGCGTAGAAGAAATAAAACAGAGAGACTACAGCCACACAGATTCCGAGCAGACCTCCGAGCAGCTGGATTCGTTTTCCTTTTGTCTTTCTCTTAATATCCAAGATCATCCACCTCCAGATACTTCTGGGGATCATCCAGATATTTTTCAATAATTTTCAGGGATGTGCCATCCTGACGCATCTCCGCCAGTGTCTGATCCATCTGCTCACAGATTCCCCTGTCATCATCTTTTGCAAAAGCGACACCTATTCCGGTGATCATAAGAGGCTCTTCCAGGATACGGAAGCTTGTATCATAATCCTTCATATACTGAACGATAGATTCCTCGTGTGCGGCAACTGCATCTACATATCCTTTCCCAAGAAACGTATAGATCAGTTCCCGATGTCCAAGACTGATCAGATTTCCCAATTTGGGGATTCTTTCATCTGTCCGGTTCAGAAAGATGCTTTCCGGTTTGGTTGTGGACTGAACAGCCAGATTCTTTCCCTCCAGATCACGCAGTTTATAGATATCACTGTTCTCATTTACAGCGACCACCTGACGGCTTGCTATGTATGGTCCTGCCCATCGGTAATCGTCAAGGCGCCCTTCCATGGAAAAACATCCCATGATACAATCAATCTCTCCACTCTCTACCAGTTCTTTTTTCTTCTCCCAGTTGATCTGGACAACCTTCACCTGATATCCCATTCTTTCGAAAGCTTCTGTAGCCAGTTCTACATCTATACCCGTCGGTACACCATCCTCATTCAGATAATTGTATGGTGGATAATTATCGCTGCCAAGGGTAATAACAGGCTTTTCTGGTTCTTCTTTCGTGTTATCTGTGTTTTTACACCCTGACAGGGTGACTGCTAAGATGCCCGCAAGCAGAATGCCTGCAATCACTCTTTTTCCTTTCATTTTCCATCTATCCCTAACTATCCTTTTTGTTTTTTTCATATCTGTATTCACTGTTTCCAGCCTCGCGAAATCACCAGCATAACGCAGACAGCTACGACAACCGTAAAACTAACGATAAATACCATGACAAAATTCACAAGTCTTAATGTATTTGTAGCAACATACACACTATTGTTCCCATTATATGCAGCACAGCTAAAATAAGGATTCAGCTGTTCCATATTTTGTGAAATTCCAAAATAAGAGATTGCAGCTTTCTCTTCCCCTTTTTGAAGTTCTATTGGTTCTGGCAGACGTTTCAAAAAGCACCATCTCCGACTGGTTATCTGTCATAGAATCAAAAACAAAACTGATCTGTTCGGGATTGTCTTCAAAATAATCCAGATCACGAAAAAGCCCTATATATCTGTCTTCTGTATAATATCTGCCCTCTGAATCCACTGTCATCAACGTGATCTTATGATCTGCATATGCTGATAATTCATATTTCTTTTTCATGTATTTACAGAATTCATCGGTAGTCTGTATATTTGCATCTTTCAGATAATTACATTCTTCCGTTACCCGGTCCCAGTGAGAATCGATCACGTCTTCCAGATTTTGAAACATCTGATGGGTAATCTCTTCCATCTGGTTTAACCGTTCCTCATAGATGATATCCCGGATATAAGCATGATGCAGGAACAAGAATGCAAGAAACATCGCTATACCAGTCATACAGCAGCCCAATATTAAGTTTCGATAACTCTTTCTGCATCCTTCCCCTCCGCTTATTTCCATTCAGCGTCTGCTTCACTTAAAGTCTTTAATTGCCCAAAAACTCTTTTGCAGCATCCAGACCTACAACCCCACTGTCTGTCAAACGGATATTCGCAATCCGCTTCGCTACTTGCTCATAGCCGAATAACATCTTGACACTCCCCACGGCTAAAGCAGGGGGATTCTTGCTTCTCCCACTACTGCATTGGCAAACACCTTACGGTACTGCAATGTCTTGCACAGT